>JAFUCG010000119.1 GCA_017459795.1 Erysipelotrichaceae bacterium
ATAACCGTCTTTATTATACCATTTTTGACATTATAAAAGGAGCAGTGACAATTCTAGCTGGTTATACAAGGATTATCTGCTCCTTCTTTATTATACTATTTTTCTATCCTTTTTGTTTATTATCTTTTGTCAACAAACTGAAAGCCCTCATTTGAGGGCTTTTACTTTGTCATTTTAGAAGAATCTTACAACCAGATCCTTACTTGCGGCACATGTGTCTTCCATGTCACCGAAGCTGATGATTTCACCGCCATAGTAAGTGTTCTGCTTACCCTGCATTGCTTCAAGCTTGTCATACCAGCCGTTAGCGTAGTCTTCAGAACTTACATGTGGACAGTAGTATGTTTCCTGTTCATAAAGTCTTTCCTTAACCGGGAAGCCACATAATTCCATGTCCTTCATCATTGTATCGATGGTGTAGTCATATGTTACGTCTTCACTGCCTAAGTGATTTCTCAAGGCATATACAACGCTTGGGCAGTTAGCGCCGAGATCTTCCCATCTGTGATAGTAAACCATGGCATGACCTAATCTGTCATATGTCATGTTATCGAAGATGTAGCCGGAAATTGTTGGACCGGCATCTTCATCAAACTTGCTGATGAAGTTAACGTACTTTTCATGGATGATCTTGCTGAAGAGTTCCTTTTCATCTTCTCTGGCATCAGCGTATTTGGCGAAGTAATCAAGTGGTGTGGTAACGATTAACTTATCGAATTCTTCTACTCTTTCACCTTCAGCATCTCTGATGGTAACCCTGATCTTGCCTTCTTCACCTTCGGCAGGTCTTTCAACCTTTACTACTTCAGTGTTCAGATGAGCAGGATGCAGTAACTTCTTATTGGCATTAACGTAAATTGACTGTGTGCCTTCCTTCCAGGTCCAAAGTCTCATGTTGATGAATTCAATGGCTGTTGTTGTATCAAGATACTTCATTACGTAAGCAGCCGGAATTTCATCAAAGTAGCCGTAACCGAATGATGTGTAAGGTCCGATCCAGATCTTCATTACTTCTTCAACACCGTTTAACTTACAGAACTTGTCAAATGGTAAGGCCAGATCCTTTAAGTTAGGGTTAACACCTTCAATGTGATTCAAGGCATTGTCAACACTCTTGTCCAGACCGGAATACTTGCCCTGAGCTACGCCTCTATGACCATAGCAGTCATAGCCCGTGTACTTGGTGTTCATGATTTCAACCAGTTTCTTCATCTGGCTCTTTAATTTTAACAGATCAAGAGTCTTCTTAACTGAGAAGTCCTTCTTTGGATCAAACGGGAAGATTTCCTTACCGCTTGAATCACGATACATTCTTCTCATGTTAGGACCGTCAGCGTGAGTTGTTCCACCGAATTCTTCTACTTCGTGAACGGCATGATAAGTGATGGCCCCCATGATGGCACCTGTTTCATATGATCTTTCCTCACCGTTTACTTCAATCTTAGGAGAATAAGATTTGCCACCTACCTTGTTCAGCTTTTCGTAGATCTCGTAATTCTCATATCCCTTTTTCTGCAGATACATTGCTGCAGAAATGCCTGCAGGGCCTCCGCCGATAATGCAGACTCTGTCATTCAAATTTGCCATATTTTATTTAACCTCTTTTTGATTTATCCTTTATAATAATTTTACCACTACAAAATACATACTGACAAAAAACTATCAATAAATTAGTGTATTTTTTCACAAATCGGGGTAATTATATGATCAGAGATTCGGAAGTTAAAAAGTTTTTTAATAGACTTGCCTGTAAATGGGACAGTTATACTGTTAATGAAAAGGCAATAAAATACATAATCGACAAACAGCATCTTGATGAAAACAGCTTCGTCCTGGATGTGGGATGCGGTACCGGTGTTCTTATACCTTATTATATATATAAGAATATAGCGCATGTTGATGCTGTGGATTTGTCAGATAAGATGATTGAAACCTGCCGTAACAAGTTTAAAAGTGAAAAGATTTCATTCCACTGCACTAGCATTCTTAACTACGATACCCAAAGTAGATATGACCTCATCATGATCTACAATGCCCTGCCCCACTTACCAGAGCGTGAAAAACTCTTTGCCCATCTTTCAGGACTCCTGAAAGAAAATGGAAGACTGGTAATTGCCCATGGCTTAAGTTTGGAGAAACTGACGGAAGTTCATGATGGCGTACCTGCAGAAGTAGCTGATGACTTTCCAAAGCTGGAGACACTAAAAAAGGAACTGTCAGGAAAACTGACAGTTACGGAAATAATCAATAACGACAATTTATTTTGCCTGACAGCTGTAAAAAAGTAGAATCGTAAGATCCTACTTTTTTGGTACTTTATTGTTTGAAGAAACGATTGCTCCTGACGGACAGACAATAACACATAAATGACAGCCTACACATTTGTCAGGTTTGAGAACAGGCCTGTCATTTTTTATTTCGATCGCCTGATGTCCACCATCCATGCATGAGATAAAGCATCTCTGACAACCCACGCACTTATCTCTTACAAACTTAGGGTAAATTATGAATGATCTGTCAAGCTGATCTGTTGGAACAATACCCTGAATCGTAGACTTCTGGATCTCCTTAACTGAAGTGTAACCATGATTCATCAGATATAGGGACAGACCGTCTTTCAGGTCATCAATTATCCTGTAGCCATATAACATTACAGCCGTTGTGACCTGAACAGTATTAGCTCCCAAAACAATGAATTCAAGAGCATCACGCCAGGTTTCAATGCCGCCCATTGCGCTGATGTGCTTATCGTTCAGCATTTCATCCTGAGCAAGTTCAGCAATGAATCTTAAGGCAATCGGTTTAACTGCCTTACCTGAATAACCGCCGATTGATGCATTGAAAACACCATCCTGAGGGTTTATGTCAACTTCTATCAGACTCTTAATGGTATTGATTGCGGCAACACCATCTGCCCCTCCTCTGATGGCTGCCTCAGCACTTTCTTCAATATGAGCAACATTAGGGGTAAGCTTTGCGATGAAAGGCAGTTGGCTATGCTCCTTGACAATTCGGCAGTACTTTTCGACCAGTTCAGGAATCTGGCCTACATCACTGCCGGTATTCCCCTCAGTCATGTTAGGACAGGAGAAATTAAGCTCCAAGGCGTCAGCCCCGCTGTCATTAAGAATGTCAGCCAGGTATGCCCATTCTTCTTCATTTCGCCCCATTAATGAGACTAAGATGAATTTGTCCGGGTAATTATCTTTTAAGCGTCTGAATATTTCAATGTTTTCAACAACGGAATGATCTGATAACTGTTCAATGTTCTTAAAACCAATGACTCTGCGATTATCACCCTTTATGGCTGAAAATCGAGGAGAAGCCTCATTGATGTCCATCATGCAGATGGTTTTAAAAGCTGCCCCTGCCCAGCCAGCTTCAAAGGCTCTGGCACACATGTCATAAGTTGAAGCGACAACTGATGATGAAAGTAAGAATGGATTTTCCAACGGTATGCCGCAGAAATCAGTCTTCAGAACATCATGATCTATTTTCTTCTTCTCTGTTTTATCTCTTCTGACAGAAGTAATGATCTCCCTGATATTAACATTTACCACACAGGCTTTTTCACATCTGGTGTCACAGTTTATACATGGTATGTTTTCAGGAAGATTATTCATTACAACACATTCATTATCAAAAAACAGACTTCTTAAGATTCTGTCTGGTTCTAGTACGCCGCATGCCTTGGTACACTTGGCATCATTACATAACAAACAGTTTGTTACAGCCATATGATTATTCTCCTTGAATTAATATCTATATTATATATAATAATTCATTCAAAAATAAAAGTATCAAATCGATACTTTATTTCTGATTAAGCTTTTTCTTCACTTCTTCAATTGTGTTATAGGTCTTTACGCCTTCCTGTTTAACTTCCGGCTTATTGACCTTATGCATCTGCCTGTTATCAGGGTCAGTCCATGGCTTTTCCATGTTGCCTTGTAAGGCAGGGTTCTTGTATCTGTATCTTTCCGGGTTCTTACCGATCTTACGGAAATAGTCCTTTATGTTCTTTTCCTGACCGATGTCATTAGGCTCATAAATAGGAATGTCTTTTATTAAGTCAGGAAGGTACTGTTGCTGGACAAAGTGATTTGGATAGTTATGGGCATACTTATAACCAACCCCTCTGCCTAGTTTGGCCGCACTCTTATAGGAAGAATCCTGTAAGTATGGTGGGATTGGTAAGTTACCGGTCTTATTAACGATCCTAAATGCCTTTTCAATGGCTAAGTATGAGGCATTTGATTTAGGTGCAGAAGCAATGTATGCGGCAGCCTGAGCAAGTATTATTCTTCCTTCCGGCATGCCAACTCTTTCCACCGCCATGGCAGCTGAAGCCGCTACGCATATGGCCATTGGATCAGCATTACCTACTTCTTCGGAAGCCGCAATAAGCATTCTTCTGGCAATAAACTTGACGTCTTCTCCCGCCGTCAACATTCTGGCCAGATAGTAAACAGCCGCATCAGGGTCTGAGCCGCACAATGATTCAATGAAAGCCGCAATTGTATCGTAATGGTTATCTCCAGACTTATCATATCTTATGGCCTTTCGCTGTATGCATTCCTCCGCTACTTCCAGAGTAATGTGAATCATGCCATCCTCAGATCTTTCAGTTGTCATGGCTGCTAATTCTATGGCATTTAAGGCCGCTCTGGCATCGCCATCAGAAATCTCTGCCAGGAAGTTGGCTGCTTCTTCAGTAATATCGGCGTTATACTTCTTCAAGCCATAGTCCTTTTCAAATGAACGGTGGATAAGGGTCAGAACATTTTCCTTTGATAAAGGCTTCAGTTCAAATATTCTTGACCTGGATAATAAGGCTCCGTTTACTTCAAAATAAGGGTTTTCCGTTGTAGCGCCAATCAGTATTACCGTACCATCTTCGACAAATGGCAACAGGTAATCCTGCTGGGCCTTGTTAAAGCGGTGAATTTCATCGATGAACAAAATCGTTCTTCTCCTATAGCCGCCAAGGTTACTTTTGGCAATGTTAACGACATCTTCCAGATCCTTCTTACCGGCAATGGTCGCATTTACCTGATGAAAATCAGCGGAAGTAGTATTGGCTATTACCTTGGCTAAAGTCGTCTTACCTACTCCTGGAGGTCCATAGAAAATGACTGAACTCAACTGGTCAGCCTGAATGGCTCTGTATAATAATTTACCCTTCCCCAGAATATGTTCCTGACCGACAATTTCATCAAGAGTTCTCGGCCTCATTCTGGAGGCAAGAGGCGCTTCCTTTTCCTTATAATTCTCTTCAGCATAGGCAAACAGATCCATGTTATCACCACCTTTTAATTATTATACCACTTAATTGAATTTCATTCTAGCATAAGAAAACCTCCGTTTTCGGAAGTCTGTTTACTATTGTCCGTAATAGGCATTTTTGCCATGTTTTCTTAAGTAATGTCTGTCCAGCAGCTCCTGCTGCACAGAACTGCTAAAGTGCTTACACGACATCCATCTTTGACTCCTGTGCAGTATGTTAATAATGAACTGAATTAAAAAGACATTTCCATAATTCAAATCATACTAAAAACTTTGTGATCTCCACAAAGTTTTCTTATGCTACTTCATTTTTAAGCTTGAATAGTATGATCGCTGATGCGATAGCACTGGCTAAGGCTATCAAGCCTGAGAAAGTAATCATCCAGACAAACTGCCTGAAATTTTCCAGATTAATTAAAACGCTGATTACTAAAAGAATGATGCTTACGGCCAGATTAATGTAACGCAATACGCTGATGGTATCCTTTGTTTTGGAACCATAGTCATCGGCGATATCTACCAGTATGCCAAATAAGACATACATGTAGAAGGCATTGGCTATGTTCATTATCGTATTAACAATACTGAGATTATCAGCTATGTTTGCCTTAAACAGTTCCAGTAACCAGTAAGCACCGCTTAATACGGCCATGATGATGGAAATGATTACCAGGTATCTCTTGTCATTTACATATCTTCACATTTCATAGAAAGCCATTGTTAATAAGATCCAGCCGACAAAATCCGGTGTCACTGTGATCGTTAAGTTGTTAAATGTCAGATGCAGATCGACTAACAGAAACAGAAAGCCGAACGCGATGAGTGAAAGTCCTTTTTTCAAGTTCATAAATGTGTACCTCAGTTAAACTGAGCGCTGTTAAGAATTTCAGAGATAGTAGCTTCATCATTTTCTCTGTTTTCCGTACGCCCATAGAAATAAAAGTTATAACAGGTAATGTTGTTGAAGACAGTGACTGTCTTACAATACTGTTCTATATCGCCGACATTGTAAGTGTAGCTGAAGCCATAGGCTTTTTTGTCAGCGATGGTTGTTTCAAAGAAGCCTTCCAGTTGATAGCCATGCGGACCAATGATCTTTCTTAAACGGGCTTCGTTACTTTCAGCAATGCCTTTCGGTTTGCCAAATAAAGTAACCATCAGTTTATTTGTCGTATGCCACAGTACTGCCATTATGACATGGCTTTCCCTGTTCCAAAAGCCCTTGCGGTCAGGATTATCATCCTTAAATACCTGCATAAGCTCTGTAGCACTCATCTCTTCAAAAGGATCTGGACATTTTAATGTCAGTGCATCGTTAAATTCTATTGTTCTCATAATACCTCATTTCAAAAAGTTGCATCTATATTATATATGCTCCAAATGAAAAAAGATAGTTGTAAAAGAAAGAGTGAATCAGCGTAGCTGACTCACTCTTTCTCTCTCCCCAAAACACAATATTTTCTAAGAAGAATTTTTATGCATTTTTGATCTGGCTGATCAAATTTCCAATTGATGTTGCCTCTATTGGTAAGGCAATTACCTTCTTACCGGTAGCTTTTTCCGTTAATTCATTTAAGAACGCATTCTTTGCGCCGCCGCCAACAATGTACAGTTCTGAGTATTTCTTGCCGGTATTGTTTTCAAGTTCTTCAATGGCCTGTTTATATGATAATGCCAGAGACTTATAGGCGCATCTGAAATAGTCATACTTATTTTCAGGCTTCTTATCTAACAGCTTGTCAAAGGCTTCCTTCATGCTCTTAGGAGCTAATAAGCTGTCATCATTGGCATCGAGAACTTCCTCATAACTGCTTTCTTCTGACTTCTTGACAATGTCGCCAATGTTTTCATCAGGACATAATTCGCGCTGTAATTCATTTACGATCCACATGCCCATGATGTTCTTCTGATAACGGTTATAGCCTACACCGCCTTCATTTGAATAGTTGGCCTTCATTGAACCTAAGTCTGTAATTGGCTTTTCCGTCTTAACGCCAAGTAATGACCAGGTACCGGAAGAAATGTAAAGTTCATTGCCTTCCATTGGAATGCCTTCAACGGCACTGCCGGTATCATGAGTTGCACATAGTACAACCTTAATGCCTTCATAATAGCCAACTTCTGTTCCAGGCTGATCAAGTTCAGGGAACAGCTGTTCAGGTAAGCCAAGTTTCTTTACTATTTCATGGTCAAACTGCAGGCTGTCATGATTGATCATGCCGGTCGTTGTAGCATTGGTAAATTCCTTTTTCTTTACTCCTGTCAACTTATACATTAAGTATTCAGGAATCATCAGGAAATCAGTAACGCCTTCCAGTCTGCCCTGTTTCTTATCATCATATAACTGATAAATGGTATTGAATGGCTGGAACTGACAACCGGTGTGTTCGTACAGCTGTTCAAAAGGAACGATGGAATGAACTTCATCCATTACTCTTTCCGTACGGCTGTCTCTGTAGGCATATACAGGCAATAATTCCTGATCATGCTTCATTAAGACATAGTCAACACCCCAGGTATCGATTGACAGTGATTCCAGTTCAAATTCTTTTCTGGTTACTTCAATGCCTGCCTTAACCTCTTTTACAAGATGTTCAATGTCCCATACCAAATGACCGTTCTGTTCCTCTACACCGTTTTTAAAGCGGTAGGTTTCCTGAGTCTTTAATTCGCCATTATCCATCCAGCCAACAATGTGTCTGCCACTGGAAGCGCCGATGTCTATGGCAAGATAATACTTCATTTTAATATTCTCCTACTTTATTGGACTTTCTTTCGTATATATACTTTTCATCAAAGTGTAAGCCAAACTGCTTTTCAATAGCTCTGAAGTTTTCAACGCTGATGGCCTGCTTCTTAACGCCACCCATTGAAATGACATCAACCAGAATACCGGCTGCCTTTTCAACAATGTGCATTAAGCCAAATGTTTCATCAAATGTATGGCCGCAGGCGAACATGCCATGGTGTACCCAGATGACAACGTTCTTGGTCTTCATGATTTCAGCACTGGCCTTTGAGATTTCATAACTGCCAGGCATCATCCATTCAACAAGACCTACACCCTGTGGGAAGAAGATTGAACATTCAGAAACCATTTCCCATAATTCTCTTGTCCAGATTACTTCATCCATCGGTAATACGAATGTCAATGCCGTTACCTTAGGTGAATGGCAATGATATACGATCCTTAATTCAGGATCTCTTGCCTTTAAGCTTTCCAGGTTCATTAAATGTGCCGGTAATTCAGATGTTGGTCTGCCGCCATTTACCAAACCCCAGACAACCTTATACTTTGTGCCGTCTTCATTAACCTTAACAACACAACATGTATCAGCGAAATCCAGTTCAACGTTTCTTAAGAACTTACCGCTTCCGGTCATGACGAAGTATTCATTTGCCAATCCTGGAACAGGTCCGCCGATTTCCTTCCATTCGCCGCTTTCATCAAGTTCACTTCTGATTTCTTCTACTTCTGATTCTCTCATGCGGTAGCTGATGTTGCCGCCATTGCCTTCATGCCAGCCCTGCATGTAGCCGTCATGACACATCTTGGTAAAATCTTTAACAAACTGTGCTTCTAAAACTTTCATTTTCTATTATCCTCTCTTTGAAAGAACTTCTCTCTCATACTCTTCTACTTCATTATACCACTCAACTGGTACATTCATCTGTGTAAGGTAATAATTCCAGACATCACCGAATGGCATTGTCTTCATTTCTTCACTCATCATTAACAGCTTGCTGAAGTTACGGTCATTCTGTAATTTGGCCATTTCCTTATTAGGCAGTAATTCAGCATATAACAGTGACTTGATCATGTCTCTCATGCCGATTGCCCAGGCTGCGATTCTGTTGATTGAAGCATCAAAGAAGTCCATGCCGATCATGACTCTGTCAGCGCCGTTTCTGACGATTTCCTTGGCGATCTCTCTGATTTCGTCATCAAATAATACTACATGGTCACTGTCCCATCTTACCGGTCTAGATACATGTAAGGCCATCTTGTCATAGAAACATAACATGGCTGAGATCTTGTCACTTACAACTTCAGTTGGATGATAGTGACCTGTATCCAACAGACACAGACAGTCATTCTTAGCTGCGTAGTTCATGTAGAATTCATGTGAACCGACAGTCATTGATTCAACACCAATGCCGAATACCTTACTTTCAACTGTAACTAAGACTTTTTCATGATCATATGGTGTAGCTAAGATTTCATCTAATGACTTCTTTAACCTGTTTCTTGGTGAGAATCTGTCAGCCGGAATATCCTTGAAACCATCAGGGATCCAGATATTCATCATGCAAGGCTGACCTAACTCAGTTGCGAAATACTCTGAAATCTTTAAGCACTGAATACAGTGTCTGATCCAGAACTGTCTTACTTCTTCCTTTTCAGAAGATAAGGTTGCTTCTTCACTTAATGGGTGAGAGAAGAAGGTTGGGTTAAAGTCCAAGCCAAGACCTCTTTCCCTGGCGAATTCCACCCATTTACGGAAGTGCTTAGGTTCGATTGCGTCTCTGTCGACCCATTCACCTTCATCAAATATTGCGTAAGATGCGTGCAGATTGATCTTATGTTTACCAGGAATAAGACTTAAGGCCTTATCGATGTCAGCCATTAATTCTTCCGGGTTTGTGGCTCTGCCTGGGTAGTTACCGGTTGTCTGAATGCCACCGCTTAAAGGTCCCTTACTGTCGAAACCCTTAACATCATCACCCTGCCAGCAGTGCATGCTTAACTTGATCTTCTTTAATTCTTCCAAAGCCTTATCGGTATCAACACCGATTGCCTTGTACATTTCTCTTGCTTCTGCATATCTTGATTCAATGCTCATATTATATCCTCATAGCTTTCTATACTATCATTCTAAAAGGAAAGCCCTTACATTTTTATAACCTTGTTTAAACAAAAAACTGTCCTTTCTTGCACTTTGAGTTATAATAGGTATATGAATGAACTGTTATTGAACAAGCTTAGTAAAATCACCGATGAAGAAAAAGAGATCCTCTCTGGCCGTAAGACCGTTAACCGGGCTCTTTATTACAGCGATGACAGAAAGAATGAAATTGATTCATCTAGAGTATTGAAGAACGGTAAGCTGATCGACATCAGACCGCATACCAGATTCATTCACTTCCCGAAACATACCCATAACTATGTAGAGTTCATTTACATGGTCAGAGGTGAAACAACTCACTTCATTGACAACGAGAAGATAGTCTTAAAGGAAGGAGACTTACTGTTCCTCAATCAGCACGCCATTCAGGAAATAATGCCGGCAACTGAAAATGACATTGCGGTCAACTTCATGGTATTACCGCAGTTTTTCGATGAGGCTTTTAAGATGATTTCGGCCGAGCAGAGTGCCTTAAGAGACTTCATAATCAGTACCCTTACCTTAAAGGACCAGAAATCCAACTATCTGTATTTTCATGCCAGTAACATCGTACCGGTACAGAATCTTCTGGAAAACCTCATATGGAACTTATTGGAAGATGAGCCAAACAAACGTAGCATGAACCAGATAACCATGGGTCTGTTATTTCTCTCCATGATCAATCACTCTGACGACATTGAAATCTCCAATAATTCATTTGATCAGCAGATAACCATGGAAGTACTCAGATACATAGATACCGAATACAAGGATGCTTCACTGTCAGTTTTTGCGTCTAGCCATAACATGGATATATACACCATTTCAAGAATAATAAAAAAACAGACCGGTTCCACCTTCAAGCAGCTGCTTGAAGCCAGAAAGCTTGATCAGGCCTGTTTCCTGTTAAAGAATACTACTCTTACAGTTGAAGAAATAGCCTTGAACATTGGCTATGAGAATCTGAGCTTCTTCTACCGGCTGTTTCAGAAGAGCTATCAGCTTACACCGAGGGAATATCGGCTTAAGGCGTGAAGACGCTGTCACTGTATCTTCTCGTATTCCGGTGCTATAATTATCATATATTCGCAGAAAAGAACATAACAGGAGGACTGAACATGGAAATATTACTTGCCATCGTCATAATCGGCGGCCTGGGTGCCGTATTTGTATCAGCCTTCAGATCCATGGGTGGATCCATG
>JAFUCG010000120.1 GCA_017459795.1 Erysipelotrichaceae bacterium
GCATTCAAAGCCAACCATTTTAAATAATGACTTAGGTGAGACTATTGATGAACCATTAGTACAGCCTGCCAAATTAAGAAACTACAAGGAAGGCGGTTCATACGACTTCTATGTAGAACATGCTGGTAAGAAATATCTGATCAGACCAAGTTTCAATTACATTGAACACCAGCTTGACGGGTATGAATGTGATGTATTATTCCTGGGTGTTGCCGGCTTAGCCAAGGCTGATGAAGCAACAGAAAAGAAATTCTTTGAGGAAACTGTTGAAAAGGTAAAACCTGAATTGATCATTCCATTACATTGGGACAATTTCTTCAGCAGATTAGATGAACCGATCATCGGCATGCCAGGATTTGTTGAAAAGACAGAGGTTGTTTTCTTCAAGTTAGCTAAGTATTGCGAAGCTCATGACATCAACTGTTACATTCAGATTCCAAGAACAAGTGTAGAGATCTAAACAAAAGGCTATTGCTCGTAAGCAGCAACAGCCTTTTTTAAATCTTCAGTAAATTCCTTACGTAATGACTCTGGTTGGAGTATCTCTAAGGAGTCTAAGAATTGCTGAGCAAGGAACTTTGCCCCGTTTTTGGAAGTGGTAACGTTGAAAACGTAGTAGTCATTCTGCGGATACATGAATAAATCAGTACCGAAGATGTCAATTATCTGGTCAATGATCCTTTCCTTACAGCGGAAGGTGACTCTCTGCATTTCCCCGGTATACATGAACAGCTTGTTTCTGGCATATTCATAGGCATCCTGGTTTTCTCTTAACGGATTTACCGACTCATTTAGAATTACAGCCCGGTTGATCCTGTCGATTCTGTAATGAATGAACTGGCCTGGATGATGCTTGCTGGTAACGATCATGTAAGCGCGGCTATCAGCATATACAATGTATCTTGGTTCAACTACATATGGTTCCTTTCTTCTTGGAACCATTTTCTTATTCTGGTCATATCGCATGTAGGTGAACTTGATTTCCTTCTTATCTCTGATAGCTTCCGAGATGAGGGAAATGTTATACATTAATTCCTTGTTAGGAGTCTTCTGAGTATTAGGCATGTAGACGCTGTCGATGAATTCATTAGTCTGATACTTTCTTAATGTTTTTAACAACTTACCGATTAATTCATTGCTCTGCTTTTCAGAAATGAAGTGAGAAGCATGAATGGCGTTGCATAACAAAAGAATTTCACCTTTATCAAACTGTCTTTCTTCCAGATAATAGCCTTTGCCATTGTCTTCATACTTGCTTATGACATAGCCATTCTGTTCCAGCATTTCAATGTTTGAGTAGATTGTCCTTCTTTCAAGAGTAATATTGTATTTTTTCTGCATCAGATCCTGTAACTGCTTGGCGTTGAGAATGTGTTCCTCATCACTGTAAGCCACTAAGATGTCGAGTAAAGCAATCAGACTCTGTTTCTTTTCTGCCATGATGTTCACCTCTAAGTTAATTATAATGCTCTGGCAGTTTTTTTGCACTTGGCTTGTTGGAAAATGATGCCATAAGAGGTGAAAAACATGAAAGAACTTTATATTACGATCACACACGTTGATTTATATTGCGGGATTGAAAACATCAAGACAGGTGACAGAATAACAATTAAGAAGGAGCCGGAAAACAGATACGACGATGAGGCCATCGCTGCCTATTGTCAACATGATCTTAAATGCGGCTATGTTGCCAACTCAGTAAGAACAGTTGCCAGAGGTACATATTCAGCTGGCAGACTATATGATAAGTTTGAAGAAACAATGGAATGTGTTGTCATGTTCATGATCGGTGACACCGTTATTGCCCGAATTAACAGTAACAGTTACGATGTTTCTGAATGATTGATTAGCCGATGCTAATGAATTGAGCATATGAAAATGTTGTGCTAGTATTTTCTTATAAGCAGAAGGGGGAATATATAATGAGCAAGACTTTAGTGGCTTTTTTCAGTGCAAGTGGGGTAACTGAAAAAGTGGCCGGCAAGCTGGCAAATGTACTTGAGGCTGAGCTGTATGAAATCAAACCGGAGGTAAAGTATACTTCAGCCAGTCTTAACTGGAGAGATAAGAATTCCCGCAGTTCAGTGGAAATGAGTGACAGAACCAGCAGACCAAAACTCGCAGACAATGATGCAGGCATAAATAACTATGATACCGTTTATGTTGGTTTCCCGATTTGGTGGTACAGGGAGCCGTCAATAATCGATACTTTCATGGAAAACTATGACTTTACCGGAAAGAAAGTGTTTGTATTTGCGACCAGTGGCGGCAGTGATCTGGGGGAAGCTGCAGATAACATCCAGAAACTGGCACCTGGAGCAAAGGTAAAGGAAATTGGCCGTTTGAAAGCCAATGTTACAGAAAATGAATTGAGTGACCTGTTAGGGGTACGTTAGTGGCAGAAATGCCACTAATTTTTTTGTATAATAGAGTAAACAAGAGGTGCTTTTATGAGTAAGAGATCATTCAGAAACATGATGGCCTATGAAATATATCCAACATCCTTTTATGACAGTAATGGTGATGGCATAGGTGATTTAAAGGGCATAACTGAAAAGCTTGATTATGTAAGCGGCATGGGTTTTAATGCCATCTGGCTTAACCCGTTTTACAAGTCACCGTTTAAGGATGGCGGCTATGATGTCGAAGACTTCTTTGACGTTGATCCTCGCTTTGGTAGTCTTGATGACTTTAAGACAATGGTAAATAAGGCACATGAACTTGGAATAAAGATCATTGTTGATCTGGTGGCAGGGCATGCTTCATTCAACAATAAGGACTTCTTAAGAAGTGCAGAAGCCATCAGAAATGAAAAAAGTGATCTGTTCATCTGGAGTGATAACCCATGGGCCAAGGGCGATGGCTTGATCTCAGGCATGTATGACAGACACGGCTGTTACAAGGTCAATTTCTTTGCTCATCAGCCAGCCTTTAACTATGGCTTTAAGGATATAGATGAACCGGCCTGGCAAATGTCTTATAAAGATAAAAGAACATTATTAGCCAGAAACTATCTATTGGATATTATGAGATTCTGGTTAGACAATGGGGCTGATGGTTTCAGAGTAGACATGGCAGATTCATTAGTTAAGAACGATGACGATAAGAAGGCGACCATTGAAGTATGGAAATGGCTGTTTAAGAGAATAAGAAAGGAATATCCGGATTCTTTCTTTGTCAGTGAATGGTCTTATCCAGAACGTTCATTTGAAGCAGGCTATGACGCTGACTTTGTCTTAGATCATTGGGATAACTTCTATCACAGATTGTTCAGAAGTGATGAGAATACCAGAGGTACCTCAATTATCAATGGCGGCAATGATGTTGAATTCACCCTGAAGGACATGAAGGAAAGATTTGAGGCTGCCGAAAATAAGAAAAGCTATCTGGCACTCATCAGCGGTAATCATGACAGTTGGCGTATTGCCAATTATCTTAATGATGAACAGTTAAGAATGTTCTATCTGATGATATTTGCTTTACCGGGCATACCGTTTGTCCTATATGGCGATGAAATTGAAATGAAGACTTCAGACATCTCGTCCAAGGATGGCGGCTATCAGAGGACCGGTACCAGAATACCGATGATCTGGAATGATGAAGAACCTTATCATGGCTTTACAGAAGGTGATGAGCCTTATCTGCCATTTAGTAAAGAAAACAAGGTTTCTGTAGATAAGGCCATTAATGATGAAGATTCCTTATATCATTACATTTGTAAATTAACAGCTTTAAGAAATAAACTAAGCGATCTGAAGGATCCGCATGTTGATATCAGTGAAGACAACAGGGTATTCAAATTTACTAGAGGCAAGTATCTTCTGATAAGTAACATGTCAAAGAAAGAATATGAATTTGAAGGCAAGGTAGTATTTGCCAGTAAGAAGTTTAAGGGTAAGTTACCGCCGCAATGTGTCGTCTTAGTTAAAAAGATATAAAAGGGAGCCAAATGGCTCCCATTACTATTTCCAGTTGAAGTTTTCCTTACCGGCTCCAAGTTCAAAGTGACACTTGATGATACCCAAGTCGATCTTCAGACAGGTTCCTATTAGTCCCGGTCTGGCAGATACTGTATTGTCATCGTTAAGCGTTAACTTGAATTTCTGCTGGTTGACGGCAGTAGGGGCCAACATGGCGGCTTCTACGCCTCTTTTAAACCAATCCGGACAAGTATCAGTGAGATTACTTACATCTCTTACAGGCTTGTTTCTGTGGCTTAAACCTTGAGTCTTGCCATAACCTAAGGCAATGATGATTACTTCGGTTTCACCCGGATTGATAGTGGCCTTACTCTTGCCATGGGTCAGGGCGACCCAACAGGTATTTAAGCCTAATTCTTGAGCCTTTAAGACCAGTAATTCACCATAGTAACCGCAACGCTCTTCCAAGTCACTTGCCTTCTTACCGTTCATGGCAATGTAATTTGTACAGTTTTCAAACTTGCCATAATGAGCCATTCTTGAATTGAAACATTCCGGTTCATTATAGATTATCTGCATGTGCAAGTTACCTTGACTGTTTAATTCAGCAGCGTAATCATCCAGCTGTTTTCTGATATCTTCAGGTATTGGTTTACTAAGATATTGCCGGACACTGTGTCTGGCTTTAATTAATTCAATTATTTCACTCATGTTAATAGTTGTTTCTGGCATATAATGCCTGCATTTTTTCGTAGAATTTCTGATCTTCTGAACCATACTTTTCCGTACATTCATCAAGAGCAGCCTTATAGAGTTCGGTATTGATGTGATCTTCAATGTTTATCTGCTTGGCAGATTCATCTAATAAGCCCAGGTTATCCATGTAGTTCCAGGCTCTTAATACTGATTTCTTCATTGGGTCAGTATTTAAATTGAAACGTGGGTTGTCCAAATAGGCTCTGACGTGTCTTTCATCCATGCTTATCTGCTTAGCAGTAAAGGCGACAGTTTCCTCATGATGAGTATCATAGTATTCCATTGCTCTGATCCAGCATCTTAATAAGGCCTTTAAGGTATTAGGATTTGCGTTGACCCATTCTGTTAAGGCCTCTGCACGGCAACATGAGTAATCAGGTAAGATGTCAGCTGCATAAGTGACGACCTTTAATTCCGGGTCACTTAATACTTCATAGTTAAGAGCTGTTCCTACTAAACCATAATCAGCTTCGCCGTTTTTAACAGCTCTGATACGGTCCATCTGATCTTCCGGTTGGTACCAGGTAACCTGTTTAAAAGGTTCATAGCCCATGTCATATAATGGACCGCTGATACAATAGAGATTAGGTTCGCAAGCCATTGTCTTGCCAATGAGATCTTCAATGCCATTCCATTCAGTTTCAACTCTGGTAAATACCGGCATGCATCCGGTCAATAGATAACCACCGAAAATGGTGATGTCCAAACCTGAGGATATTTCCTGTAAAGGCAAGTTGGTACCGGAATTTGAGGCAATGTCAATTGTGCCATTTTTAAGACCTTCAAAGGCCTCAGCGTCAGTATTAACATGAACATATTCGACAGTCAATCCTTCTTCAGCCAGATACCCCTGGGCATCGGCTATGGAATTTAGAATGTGGCCTGAATCATTTAAAGCCAGTCTGATAACCGTTGATTCAAGCGGTTCTTTCTCTTCCTGTTTATCTTCACTACTAGCACAGCCGCTTATTAACAGAAGGGCAGCCATAAGCATAATCAATATCTTTTTCATCTTACTTTTCCTCCTGTTTGTTTTTTTCTGCTGGTTTGGTTTCTATTTTCTTTACGGTATCGGCTGGCTGGTTAGCTATCTTGATGCCGTATTCATTAAAGATCTGTAACAGTGACTTATTGAGATATCTGCTCAAGTCATTAACATATTTTTCCGTACATCTGGCAATGACGGTAACGGTAAAGCGTCTTTCAGCCAGTTCGGATACGCCAAGGTTAGTTGGCCCATCCAAAATCCAGCTGTTCTTATCCTTTAACAGTGGTAATTCACGTTCAAGTACTTCTTCAACATAATTGATGTCCTGACCATATTCCAAACCGATCGTTGCGGCCGCAACTGAAGTTTCCTTGGTCATGTTAAGTACACCGGAAATTTCACTGTTATTGAATATCTTGACATTACCGCTGCCGGTGATCTTGGTCGTACGTAAGCCGATATCAGTTACCGTACCACGGAAACCGTTGATCGTAACGATGTCGCCAACTCTGAATTCGCCTTCAAAGACGATGAAGATACCGGCTATGATGTCCTTGATGAGTGACTGGGCACCTAAGCCTATTACCAGAGACAGGATACCGGCACTGGCTAACAGGTTAGGGGAGTCAACACCAAATAAGTACAGACAGTAGAATACCGCCGTAATTGCACCACCATATCTTACGATTGAAAGGAACAGATGGCCAAGAGTTTCTCCCTGGGTTCCTAATAGGTTGGTAAACAGACGTACCGGGATCTTTAACAGCTGAATGGTAATGATGGTTAAGGTAATTATCATGATCGCTGCACTTAAGGCAAATACGTTAGGTGATTTGTCCCAGTTACCGGTGAATATGTAGCTGATTACTGAATCACCGCCTGATATGTTATTGATGCCGATCGCCGATAATACAAAGTAGAGGATCGGTATGGCGATAAGCCAGCCTAATATCGCTCCTAACTTCATTTCCGGTGAACGCTGATTCCATGGTATGCGCTGGTTATTCCAACGGTTCATGGCTCTGGTCGTGCTGGCTGATCTTCCGGAAGGCAAGACGATGTTGAAAATCAATGAGTTGAGATCTTCATCTACCTTGATGTCATCCCATAAGTCATAGACTTCTTCTTCCTTGTGCTGAACCGTTATGATCGCCAACAAGACGGTTATTAATACCAGACATACAGAAGCCGTAATGGCTGATATCGTTCCTCTGGTAGTAAACATGTTACTGGCTGGTAAGGCTGTAGCGATATAGTAATCTGAAGCTGTATTGGTATATTGATTTACCATGTAACGGAAATACTGGAAGTACTGAACACCATTGATGCGGTTAAAGCCATAATAGGTTTCACCGCTGAATGCCTTATCAGATATGCCCAGATCCTTGGCGGTTCGGCCAATGCTGCTTCTGACAGGTGAATATACACAGGTATGATCACTTGTGGTATCAAACATTATGATTACGCCACCTGATAACATTTCTGTTGACAGAATGTATTCAGGGTTTGTGGTCTGAGTAATTGAACTTGCCAATTGCTGATCAAGTCCTATCTGTAATAATGATCTGTGCTTGGTGATGCCGCCAGCTTTTGTGACTCCAGATACACCATCAGCTTCACAGGCCTGTTCAAATTCATATCTGGATACATATCTGGTATTACCCGAAGCATCAACGGTTGTATAGTAATGCATTACGATGCCAAAGTACTGAGCATTTTCTCCCAGATCATCCGTCATTGAGGTCTGCAGGTAACTGTCGGTTTTGCCATCCAGTATCTGACGGAATGGGTAGGACTGAGATGTTTCATCCTGACTTAAGGTGAAGAACCAGTTACTGGTACTTGTGGCTATGGTATGGCCGTTTTCATCATAGATGTAAATGGAAGCTATTTCATTGTCTTCACACAGCTTCTTAAGTTCTGGTGAGTCAGCGACCGATTTCAAACGGTTGCCTTCATCATCGCTAATGTAATATTTGTTTCCATCCTTGTCATAGGCTGAGTGATAGAATTCAGAAGATCTGTTCAAAGCCTCAGGATTTTCCTCAACGAAGAAGGTTACAAGTTTGGCCGTTGAAAGGAAACGGGAATTATAATAGTCCTCAATTACTTTCTGGCTGTCGATGTTTTCTTCGTAACGTCCGGTTACTTCCTGTAAGATAACATTTGACTTATCTACACCTTCCTCAATTTCCAAAAGAGTCTGAGTGTAGAATGATATGCCGTAAACAGTGAGTATGCCTATGAGAATAAGAGGGAATACTCTGTTGAATACAGATTTATTGAAATAAAGTGTCTTTTCAGATTTCCTGTTAATTGGAATTCTTTCGGTCTTAACGCCCTGACGGATGTAGTCATTACGGACGATGATTGAATAGACAAGACATAATGACATTATCAGAACAAAGCCCATTATTGACCATAACAGTACATATTTGTCCCTTGAAACAACTGTTTCAGCCTTGGCTGCTGCAACGATGACCGTATCATTACCAAAGGCCTTGGAAGTGCAGTAGTACTTTTCATTCAATATGGTCTGGGTACCGTTATAACCGTCTTCCATTACATTCTGGTTAAGACCGGTGGTAAAGGCATTTTGCCCGGTGAGGAAATCTGCTCCGTTCTTATAATAAAGGAACAGATCATCAGTCCGGCTGATGGCAAACAGGAAACCGTCGTTGATGGCTCCCAGTCTGCTTAATACAGCTGATACATCCTTTAATGAAGCAATCCTTTCATCAAGAGCCCAGCTGCTGGTATCAATGGCCAAAACATATTCCTGGTCATTATAAACAAATGGCTTTGAATAGAAATAGTAAGTGCCATGCTGGTTCTTGACTTTTTCCGGTGATAGTGTGCCATCATCCTGACGGCAGTATTTCAGAATTCTGTTCAGGTTTTCCTGAGTCATGTGGGAGCTTGCGGCAGGGTTAATGTCATAGAGGCTTGGATCAGGGCTTATGACAACTTTTCCATCCTTGCTTAACAGATACAGATAGGCAACGCCATCAGGATCGGAAAGCTCATCAAAGATCTGAGATCTGACTTCGTTGTCATTGTTCTGCATCTTCTCATATAAGCCTCCGGCTAACAGATGATCGATGTTATCAAGAGTCTGCCAGTTTCCTTCATGATAGATCTTGGTCAGATCATCGGAATTGACCGTATTCTTGTCTAATAAGGTTGTTACTTCTGAAAGGGCAAGGTTATTGTTGTCACGCTGTTTCTTAAGAGAAACATTTCGCTGTACATTTCCCAATATCAGAGCAATCAAAATGGCTCCCACAACTATTGGCAGGAGATATATCCCTATCTTATAGGAAAGAATGAACCTTCCTTTTTTCTTTCTCTTTACGGTCTTGTTCTCTATGTCCTTGTTTTGATCCATGTTATTATTCCTCATGCGCAAACTTTCCTATTACTATTTTAATCATATTAATAATTAATTAACAAGAATTATCAAAAATATAAACATTAGAGTAACTCTAAATGTTTATAACAGAAGCGTATTTGTGTCACTTGCGGTCATTACACTACTAAATATATACTTATATAACTATTATTATATTTGGAGAAAAAGTGCTATGGAAATATTAACTGTATTAATCAGACAGGTAATCCTCATGTTCCTTCTTATGGCAATAGGATATGTTGCCTATAAGAAGGAATTGATAAGTGATCAGGGAACTAAGGACATTGGCAAAATCTTGTTGAACATCGTTTTGCCGGTAGTTGTAGTATCCAATTTCTGGATTGAGAAAACTCCAGAGAAGGTGAATGACCTGATATATTCAGTCATCATCTGCATCTTATGCATGGTTACAGCCATTATCATATCTGTAATCTTATTTCATAAGAATGACAGAATAGGTGAATTTGCGGCAGCTTTTTCTAATGCCGGCTTCATTGGCATTCCTCTGGTTACCGCCACATTCGGTTCTAATTCTGTATTCTGTATTTCCATGTTAATAGTGCTTATCAGCATGCTACAGTGGACTTATGGCGTCTATACCATTACAGATGACAGATCTGTAATTAATATTAAAAAGGTTATTACCAATCCTGTATTGATATCGGTATTGATCGGTGTAGTGTTATTTACCCTGGAAATACCAATGCCTAAGATGGTCAGCAGCATATTTACCAGTATCAGTGGTTTGAATACACCATTGGCCATGTTCTCCTGTGGCGTCTATCTGGCTAAGAGTGATCTCTTAAGCATGCTTAAAAAGAAGAATGTTTATATGGTAAGTGCAGTCAGACTGTTATTAATACCATTTATTACCATGTTATTACTTAAGGTTTTGCCATTTGGTAATGAAGAAATGAAACTGGCAATCTTATGTGCAGCAGCCTGTCCGGTAGGCAGTAATGTTTCAATCTTTGCCCAGCAATATGACAGGGATTATACAAAGGCAGTTGAATATGTATGTGTATCTACAATTCTTTGTCTGATCACCTTACCACTTATCATATTCCTGCAACACATTTCATCTAATTAAAAGATGCCGCTGTTTCAGCGGCATTATTTGTTTACTTGAAATTGGTTATTATTTTCTCCTGACTGCTCTAAATGCATCAAGGAACATGGCAATAGGTGTGCCGATCATTAATAAAACTGTCCAAAGTAAACCTCCGAAAAATACTGACATTCTTTTACCTCCCAGCTACCTTGTAGCTTATTAACAGATAAATTAAATCATCTTCGATTATATGATGACATAACCCGTGGCACAAAAAATGTACTGTCATAAAGATTCTTGAAAAAAAGAAAAGCTTTAAATGTAATACTAAACGCTAGATTTCCTTAATATTTACTTTTACAAACTTGCATTTAGTCTTACAAATAATAGTTAATATAATTACCAGATGCCTGTCCGGAAAGGAGTTTTATGAAACATCTTTCCCTTAATGACAGGATCATCATTGAGAAACATCTTGATGATGATCTCACTTTTGCATATATATCCAGAAAGCTTGGCAGACCTTTATCAACCATTTCAAGAGAAGTAAAGAACCACCGCAGCTTTACAGGTGATTTTGACAGATTGTCTCCTAATGGCTGCTCTAAATATCGCAGCTGCCTGAAGAGAAATCTGTGTCCCACAGAATCTATCTATACCTGTCAGAACCGCTGTAAGTTCTGTCAGGAATATGACTGTAAAACTCTGTGTTCTGAATTTGATTCAGCTTCATGTGAAGCCCTTGATGCGCCGCCTTATGTCTGTAATGGCTGTCCCAAGGAAAAGAATTGTAGGAAAATACACGCTTACTATTCTGCAGGTTCAGCACATAATAACTATCTCAAGACTCTCAGCGATTCCAGGCATGGAGTCAGAGCATCAATGGAGGAAATAGAGTTGATCGATAAGATCATTGCCCCTTTGATCCTTAAGGGACAGTCAATCAATCATATTTTTACCTCTCACAAGGAAGAGATTGGCCGTAGTGAGAAAACCATTTATAACTATATAGATTTAAATGTTTTCTCATTCAGAAATATCGATCTGCCTAGAAAAGTCCGCTATCGCTTGCGTCATCCGCATAAAATTGCGACAAAATTGGACTATGAATACCGTAAAGGCAGGACTTTTGACTGTTTCCGAACCTATATGGACGAAAATCCTTCTCTCGACATTGTCGAAATGGATACGGTCAAGGGGGCCAGAGGCAACGGTAAGAAAACTCTTCTTACCTTTATTTTCAGGAAAACCAACTTCATGTTAGTATTCCTTCTTCCTGATGGTACTAAACAAAGTGTTCAAAACGTTTTTGATTACTTGACTGACGGATTAGGTTTATCCGCCTTTCAAAAACTGTTTCCGGTGATTCTTACAGACAACGGTGTTGAATTTAAAGGACCACACGACATGGAATTCACCAGTTCTGGTGTAAGAAGAACAAGGATCTTCTATTGTGATCCTCATGCCTCCTGGCAAAAACCTCATGTAGAGAACAACCATACGCTCATCAGACGTATTATCCCTAAAGGAACCTCGTTCTCTTTCCTTGATGACAAAAGTGTTCATACAATTACAGAGCATATTAATTCTGTCCCCAGGGAACTATTTGACAATAGGACACCTTTTGAACTTATGTCTTCACCTGAACAGAAAAAACTGCTGGAATTCTTGAAGCTCAACGTGATCCCACATGACGAAGTGCTTCTTAAGCCGGCTCTTCTAAAGAAGAAATAACCTATATCTATCAGGACAGGCATCTGTACCGGACTTGTTTGACCACAATTGCGTTTAATTTTACACACCCACTAACCGCAATGTTTTAATTATGGCCTTAAATTGTATATTCCACCAGTTTTCACCCCCATTATACCAGTTTTAAGGCCTGTTTGCGGACTTTCTAAAGATATTTTATATTTGGACGATATAAATATAGCGTTTAGTTTTTCATTTTAAGAA
>JAFUCG010000012.1 GCA_017459795.1 Erysipelotrichaceae bacterium
AGTGGTAAAGATCCTGGAGACAATTATAAGCTTCAAGAAGATACTTATCAGTCTCAACACATTCAAACACCAGATCGTCATAGTGATATGAGAGACAGTTTTTTCGTGAGGTGTAGAACTTATCAGGTATGTCTTCCTTCCTGCATAAGAACGCCTTCCAGTGCGTTTTCATGAAATTATACTTAACAGTATTCTTAGGATCATTATTGAGCGCTTTGACTCTTATCCTGTTTACAGCGTTGGTAAGCTGGGTGATAACATGGAAGAGATCTACGATATGTATTGCCTTAGTAAAATAACGGCTGCGTACAGTCCTGCATCCGTCGTACATATCAGAGATGAAATATCGTACGTTATTACGCTCTTTTTCGCTTATATCGGTAAAATATTCATCCAGATAAGCCATTTGTCTGTTCTTGATGATATCCACGATATTTCTTTTCTCAAAATCGTATAGGACACAACAGTAGTTCTGATTTAACTCTCCCTTGAATCTTATCTCATCTATGCACAATACCATTGGCATCGTTCTTCTGGGAACGTATTTGACATGTTCATCAAATATCTGGATGACTCTGCTTTTCGTAAGTCCATACTTCTCAGCTATTTGAGCGAAGGTAAGAAGCTTGCCAAAGTCTTTTACTATCATGTTCACGGTCTGAACACTGGTCTTAGAATATCTCTCTATTCCTCTTATTTCCGGAGAGAAAGTCTTACCGCAGTTCTTACATTTGAATCTGATTTTCTTTATTCGCAATATGTCTTTTATCTGGTCTGTTTCAGAACAGTTGATCTCCGTAAAGTAGTAGCCATTTATCTCTGCCTTATCACACCGGCAAAAAGGGCAAGTTCTATCATCTTTTCGTTGTTCTACTTCATAGATGAAACCGTCGATAGTTTTGATAGGATCGACAACTTTATTAGTGAAGTTTTCGGAGCCTATTCCTAATCTGATGAGTATTGTGTTAAAATCCATTTGAGTCTTCTCCTTTAGTATCTCTTTTTCACCTAAAGTATGAAGGCTCTTTTTCATGTTTGCATCATAAAAAAACTGTTAAATTAATTGTGGTTTTGATTTATACTGCCCACATTTAATTTAACAGCTCCGTTAATAGTATCCTTTGACATCAAAGCCATATTCATGTTCTTCGACAGGCAACTCCTTGATGCTGTAGTCATCAATCACTGCCCATCTGGCATGCTTGTTGATTTCCTGAATAAAGGAATGGATGTTCAGGTAATCTCCCTGTATTTCCATGTCAACATTTCCATTGTACATGTTCCTGATCCAGCCACTGTAATTATATCTCTGGGCTAAGGATAATACAGTCCATCTGAACCCAACACCCTGAACTCTACCGGTAAAAATGACATAATATCTTTTCATAAAATTATTATATTATGCTGTTTAAAATGTTGAAATAAAATAGTTATAAAAAAAGTATTTTTTAACAAAAATGTGTTTGACATACTGCTTATTAAATGATAAGATAATTAAGCATTTGGTGTTGGGCCTGTAGCTCAGGTGGTTAGAGCGCGCCCCTGATAAGGGCGAGGTCGTTGGTTCAAGTCCATTCAGGCCCACCATGTACAAATGGGGCATTAGCTTAGCTGGGAGAGCGCCTGCCTTGCACGCAGGAGGTCAGGGGTTCGAGCCCCCTATGCTCCACCATAGTGAAATATGAGGTTTCCGAAAGGAAACCTTTTTCGTGCTTAAAAGTGTCAAAAACCCTTATAAATAAAGGCTATTTGGCACTTTTTGTTTTTTGAAAAAAACAATTTTCTGAAAATTCTTAACTCATGAAAATATGAATATCGTGGGGTCAAATTGTGGGGTCAAATCTTGCGTTGCTCCTCCATATCGGTGTAAAATGGGGTCAAGGTGGGGTCAAACCCCGTTTTGTGGGGTCAAAAGTAGCTGATAATACGAAAACATATCCTATTTGTTTGATTTACTAAGTTTATTAACGTTATCTGGTATATTTTGTTATATAAAGATAAAGTTTACATTTACGCTCTAAAAATGTAAAATAAAAGCGAGAAAGTAAGGTGGTTGGATGACACGATTTGAACTTCTGGATGAACTTGTGGAAAAAGGGAACGGATATCTCCAAACTTCTCAGGTTCTGGAAAATGGCATTTCCAAGCCAACTCTTGCAGATTATGTTAATAAACGAAATATGGAAAGAGTTGCGCAGGGGGTTTATCTTGCAGAGGATGCCTGGAAGGATGAACTGTATATTCTTCATCTTTCCAACAGCCGTATTATTTTTTCGCATGAAACAGCGCTTTTTCTTCATGGATTGATGGAACGAGAACCAAAAGATATCAGCGTTACTGTCAGAGCCGGTTACAATGCTTCACATCTAAGAAAGAAAGGTATTCGTGTTTATCAGGTAAAACCTGAGATTGAAGAACTTGGAGTTTTAGATATTCAAACAAACTTTGACAACACAGTGCGCGCTTATGATATGGAGCGTACGATCTGTGATGTCATTCGATATAAGGAAGCAATGGATGTTCAGGTGTTTCAGTATGCAATGAAAGAATATATGGGAAGTACTCATAAGAATCTCAATCATCTGATGACTTATGCAAAGAAGTTGCATATTGAGTCTGCTGTAAGAACATATACGGAGGTAATGTTATGATCAGGACAGCTACACAACTGAAAGCGAAGATCAGGAATCTTTCTGCTGGCGACAGCAGGAAAGCACAGACATTGATCCGTAATTACATAATGGAAAGATTCCTGGAAAGAGTTGCTCTTTCACGGTATAGAAATAATTTTATTTTGAAGGGTGGCATGCTGGTGGCAGCGGTTGTCGGACTGGACACCAGAGCGACAATGGACATTGATACAACAGTAAAATCCCTCCATCTTGATATGGAAAACGCAAGAAGAGTCATTGAGGAAATCATATCTGTAGAAATTCCGGATGGCGTTGATTTCAGCATCACCAGGGCCACAGATATAATGGAAGAGCATGATTATTCTGGCATCAGATTCATGTTGGAAGCGACTATGGATAACCTGCGTCAGGCGATTAAAATTGATATATCCACAGGAGATGTTATTACTCCGCGTGCTGTAGAGTATTCATACCATCTGATGTTTGAAAATAGATCTATCTCGCTGTTGACGTATAATCTGGAAACACTTCTCGCTGAGAAAATGGAAACGATTATGAGCCGTGGAACAGCAAATACAAGAATGCGTGATTTTTATGACATCTATGTAATCAGCAGCCAGAAGTCCTTTGATCAAGATGTTCTGAAAAATGCCTTCTATGCCACAAGTGAAAAAAGAGAGACTATTGTACAGATACCGGATTTCATAGAAACCATTTCTTTAATAGAATCAGATGAAGTTATGAAATCTCAATGGCAAAACTTCAAGAATGACTCTTTCTTTGTAGGTGAGTTGTCCTGGGCAGAGGTTATGGCAAGTGTTAGAAATCTGGCTGAAATAATCATCTGATGTTTAAATTAAACAATGATTTACTGATTGAATATGAGGACATGAAAATATGAAAAGATTACCTAGAAATATACCTCCAAGATATCAGAAGGAATGGAAAGAAGACGTAAAAGAGTGGAGATTCCGCAAAAAAGTACGTTATGTTAACGCTGAAGGCAAGAAAGTTGATACAACTACCAAGTGGCACTGGACTATCGATGAGTGTGAAAAGGAAGCTGAAGAAATAATCGCAGAAGGTCAGTATGTAGAAAAGCAGAATAGAAAGAAGACTGTTTATGACATCTATGAAGAATGGCTCCAGGAATTAAGCGACCTTTCTCATAGAGATGCCAACGTTAAGATCAGCGGTGACAGAAATAACTTTGATAATGCTTCCGGGTTAAGGAATTACTTTGATCCTAACATCAAAGATAAGGCCATTAAAGAACTTAGGACAGAGGATTGGAGTAAGTGGATTGATTATATCAACTCACCGGTAAAAGACCATAAGAATCTCTCTGGTGCAACTGTAAAGAAGTATAAGGGAGTTGTTAAGAAGTTCAACAGATATCTGCAGCTTAAAGGTTATATCAATGCTGAACAGGCAGTAATCAACGAGAATGCTATTCTGTTCGTCAAGACCAAAAGACTGGAAGTCGGCAGAAGAAATGACCGTAACTATCCTGAATTTGAAGACCTCAGAAAACTGATGGATTACTACAGAGGCAAAGGTGTTGATAAAGACAAGATCGGCCAGTTCACTAACCTGTACTGGTATACTTTCTGGTCAGTACTGTACTTTACCGGCATGAGGGTAGGAGAGTTAATTGCCTTACAGTGGAAGAACATCGATTTTGATGGCGGTGATTACGGTACGGGTGTCATCTATGTTGTCAATGCCATTAACCATAAAGAGTCCAGGGAAAATGTCATGAGACGCATCAAGGCCAATAATCTGGCTCTTAAGAACAGTAATTCTGAAAGAGAGATAACTATCTGGGCATACTACAAACAGATCCTAATCGACTATAAATATGCTTACAGATATGAATTTCAGGTAACACAGAAGAAAATGGATGACATGTTTGTCTTCCCTAACATCAATGCCAGAGATCCAAAGGAAAAGACCGGTTATCAAAGGCAGTCCAACGCTTTAAGAGAACTGGACCGTGTTACTGAAAAACTGGAAATGAAGAAACTGGACTGTCAGATGTTCAGACACGGCTGTGCTCACTTCTTATGTGATGTTAAGCACATTTCCGCTGAAGAAGCACATGATTACTTTGGCCATCAGGATTCCGAGATGATCAGGGAAGTATATGCCAAGGCCAATCAGAGGCAGAAGAGGGTCAGAGTAGACAGAGCCTTAAAGGATCTTATTACTGAAAAACCAGACTTTGAATTGCCTAAATCTCAGGAAATAGATATCTCTGACAGTGAAGAAAACCGTAAGAAGCAGAAGTTCGCCAGCTACATGAGAGAACTTGCGCAGATACGTACAGCTATCAAGAGAAAGCAGAAGATTTACTATTATGACCTGGCTCATGCAGAATTCATAATTCAGGCACTTCAGGAGCATCCTGAACTGAAGGATCAGATTGAATTTGTTTTGGAATAGAAAAGAGAATTTACAGTGGAAAAAGATATAATTAGAAACTTCTATGATTCGGCTAAAAGACTATGTGAATACATCAGTAATACTGTTATCAAACAGGAAAATGTTGATGAATTACTGTTTTTGTTAACAGATACTTATGGCAAAGGATTGATATTACCTGATGTGGAACTTGATGATAATGCCCCTGTAAAAGTTCCAAAACCAGACCCTATCATAATAGAGATTCCTTTGACATATTGGGAAATCTTTGATCCATTCACGGAAGAAGACCCTGTATGTGGAGACTTACTGGATGACCTGTCTGATATCAGAGAGGATCTATTGGAAGGCATATGTGAATATGAAGCAGGGTTCATTAACAATGCTGTATTTGAATGGAAACTGCTGCATCGTGCTCATTTCGGTAATCACATGGTATCAGCAATCAAGGCGTTACAGCATCTTAGATCAGAGCATTAAATAAAAACCTGACGATGACGAAAACACTATTTCGTTGAGTCAGGTTTTATAGTGTTTATAGAAAAAATGTTTTTAACCAGCAGTTAAACTGTTGTTAACCATCAGCAAATACTACCCTTAAAAATAGCAAATTCTCCTCTGTCAATTCCGGTAATAAACCAAGGTATTCTGTCATATAGGGTAGTTTTACTCTGTCATAAATGTAAATGATGGAAAATTATTCTGTCATTTCCGGTACAGATTTGCCGGTCGATTCTGTCATTGTTACTGTTGTGACATCTATAATCACCTGAGGTGATGATGTTGGACGATAAGATTAAATATTATCTTGTTATGAGGAATGATGTCATAGAACTTGGCTTTAAGAATATGGATAAGTTTGGTGCTGATCTGTTCTGTCTCGTAATGAGGGAAATAAGAAGAAATGTCGAAAAGTTAAATAAGAATTTCTGTACCTTTGAATACAGGGATTTAAAGGAAATCCTTAACATTGATGATCATCTTTCCTATGAGATGTATAAGAAGGAAATAGATAGATTTAAGAAAACGATAATGTCATGCTGGTATGAATTTGAAAATGAAGAGATAGGTGTTGAGATGGCTGTCTTTACAGAAGTGATTAATGACAAAAGAAACAGAACAATCACTGTAAAGGCAAATCCTGACTTTCTGGACTTTTTCCTGCCTTCCAGCAGGTTTACTTACATCAGCTTAACAGAGTTCTGCAATCTGAAAACGATGTACTCAAAGCGTTTATATGCATTCTTGAAACAGTTCAGGAATACCGGTTACAGAAGGGTAAGTGTTGAAAGATTCAGAGAATATATGGATGCTGAAGAAAAGACCTATGATGACTTTGCTCAGTTAAGAAGAAGGGTAATTACACCGGCTGTTAATGAGCTTAAAGATAAAGGCTATTTCCCTAATCTTAAGGTCAAGGAGGAGAAGGGGGATAGCGGAAAAAAAGTGATGGCATTGTTGTTTAAATTTTAGTCATTTTATCCATATAAAAAGGGCATTTCGTGTTGTAGAATATGCCCTTAGTATTAAACAAGCGTCAATTCATCAAGTATGTGCTGCCTTTCATCAGCTGTTAAGTCGATAATTCTTATTAGTGATAACTCATTATCAGAGTTAAGGCCGAATAATACACTGCCTGTTTTAAGCCATGTGGAAGCAGGACTATCTGACAAAACTATTTCAACACCATTTGAATAAACAATAACATCTAATCTGCTTGTTTTGATAACCTCAGGAGTTTTAAAAACAGCAATCCCTTCTGTAAAATTGTTCACAGGAGTTAAGACTTCATCTAATACAGTGAAGGTGTTTCCAATTACCTATTGTAATCTGTAAAACACGTTAGTTGTCCTGTTCAGGGTAAACTCTAACATATTGTATTCATCTTTTTCATACTGAATGTACTTAATGTTGTCTATATAATTGTTGAGACATACCTTTATTGGAAAGTATTCTTCTTTCATAAATACCGTTTCAACTGTATATTTTTCATTAATAGTGATCATATCGCACCTCCTATTTCAAACCTGTGAATTTTGCGTGTTTAACTACGGGAAACTTACCTTTAGATCGAGGCTTGCTGAATATAAATTCCCAACTGCCTTTTTGAATCTTTACTTCGTATTTTATACCATTGGTAACCGCTTTACCGAGGTTCTTATAATAATCATATAGTATGAACTGGGCATACAACCTCGGATTACTGTTTTTCATAAGCGGATAAAGGCTACTGGAAGACATTGCTTCATACATGTGTTCAGTTGCGTTACCATGGGTCCACATTTTCCCTGAAGGGGTATCAATTGTAAAGGATCTAGGTATTTCTGTTCCAGGATAGTTACTATCTGTTGACTCTATATGCTTCCATACAACAGCTGTTGTTTCATCTTTAATATACTGTTTAAATTGATTCAGAAGATTTGACAGTTTATTACCTGTGGTCCCCAAAAAGAGACCACTGTTACTCTTCATTCCCATGTTTATACTCCTCCATTGCTGAAGTGGTATCAGGGATGAAAACCACATACTGCTGATTGTGTTTATCAAGAACGGTTTTCATACTATCAGTAACAGTGCCATAAATGATAATACATTCAGGATGGACTCTTTTAATCAGTTCTTCTAAGCCTTTATCAAACAGATATCTGTCTGTAATGGCTTTTGAACAACCATAACTGCCTACAGATACAATTGATCCTTGCTCAATACCATCAAAACAGAATTCAAAGCTGGCTTCATCTGTCCAACGGGCATTGATTAGTATTGTATATCCTAACTGCTGTAGTGCATAGGCAATAACCCTTGCTCGATATACATTCCATATCTGCATTGATAATGGCATGTCTCCGTATAAGGATAAATCTGGAACAATAATACAATCATATCCTTCCAGTTTATCGAGGTTGAATCCTTTTTTGAATTCAACTCCTCTTATCAGAGAATTCCATACTCCATGCTCTCCATCAAAAATATAGTCGAAGATGTAGAAGTGGAGTGCCGTCCCGGGAAGAATGACTTTATCTTTTCTTCCTGCTTTCTGATAGGATTCCAGATGTTCTGGTATCTTATCAATATTTGATTTAACCACAGGCATATCATATCTGCCTGCATAGCGGGCACCTTCCAAAAGGAAAGCGCCAAAGACATCTTTTTTATCAGATGGTTTCTTAAGAACAGACTTTTTCATTTGTCTATTCCTCCTTAAGACTAACCTAATAGTCTTATTAAGCCAGTCTTAGAAATCATCTGATAAACATACTACAATGAACTGTGTCCATGACAGCCCTCCTTTCCCCGCTTTATAAATCGCGGTTGTAAAAATATTGCTGTCATGTTAAAATTTCCTTACCAAATGTTGTGGAACAAACACCATGACTAGTCAGTACTACCGCAAATAGTGCTGACGTTTTTTATTACAAGGAGTTACTTTTTATGCCTCCTGTTGTAATCGAAAGCTTCTAATATTCTGTGTTCATTTTCGGAGAAGGAATCTCCGTGATACTTAAGCCTGTTTTTTAGTCGACTAAGAATGGTAGAGGCATAGGCTTCTGTAACGTTAAAAACAGACATTATCTCATGAACTGACATGATATCATAGGTCACAAGGATAATATGAGGAGCATAGAGCTGACGAGCAAATTCATTTGCAATATCCTCCATTTCATTTGTTATTACTTCCTGAAAGATGTGTCCATATTCAACATGCCCTAATTCGTGTGGAACAGTAAACTTAACTCTAAGCCTTGGTTTAATATTGTCGTTATAGTATATCTCGCATTTTCCAGTTTTAGAATTGAACCATGAAAAGCCATCTTTGTCCTGCTTTCGTAATAAGATTGAATTGTAATCATCAAAATCATTATTAAACGAACTATACGGCAGAACGATATGTCCCATATCTTTGCACAATTGTATAGGATCAAATCCAAAATCGCTAATTCTGTGGTCCTCATATATGTCGGCAACTAATTCAACAATATAATCTTCTGGCTTATAACGCATTTTAATCTCCGATAATTAATCTAATCAGCTCTTTCTTCTCCTCTTCAGTAAGCTGATTGCCGCTTCTTGCTAATAATGCAGATTTACAGATTTCGAATGTAGATGCATCAGAGTTGTCTTTTCCCAATAAGGTATAAAGGGAAACATTAAGAGCACCAGCAATTTTCATTAAAATTTCTGTGCGAGGCATTTTTTCTCCAGAGAGATATTTGGACATGGCAGCTGGTTTGATACCAGTTGATTCACAGATATCCACTTGAGTTCTTCCTGTTTTTTTGAGTATTTCTTTAATCTTTTCTCCCACGGTGTTCATTGATTTCTCCTCCATGATTAAAGTATAAAATTTCCAAAATGGAAAGTCAAGTCAACAAAACAGAAAATTTAAAACATTGATTTGCGAATTGCAATATCTAAATTATTCTTTTGTATGATAAAATGATTATGATAAATCACAATGAAGGAGATAATATGGCACGAGTTAGCTACGAAAAGTTGTGGAATAAGCTAAAAGAGAACAACATGCAGAGGACAGATCTTTATAAAAAAGTTAAGATTAGTACAAATGCAATAGCCAAGATGGGCAGAAATGAGGACATAAGAGTAAACATCCTTGTAAAAATCTGTGAATACTTTAATTGTAAATTTGATGATATAGTTGAAATCGTTCAATAATAAGGGTGTACATTTTTTAGGACAATCCTTGTAATAGACTAATGGTATCATCTAATATGGATTATTGTTTTATTCGGAGGTGCGAAGTGATGAGTGAAATATTTGATCTTATTGTTGATCCACTAGGGTTACCTTTATCTCCATTATGGGAATGGGTAATATTACTAATAATTGGAGTGATTGCATATCGTACGGCTTATGGAATTATTGGTGACGCATATAGCGATGGGATGATATCATCGTCTGGAGCCGGCTTTATTCTACATTGGATAATAAGGCTTGTCGTGTTTATAGTGATTTGGGCAATAACCTATGGTGTTATAACTATAGCAAAGGTAATAATTGCTAACAAAAGCATTGTATTAATTGGAATCATTGCAATTGTCGTTATATTCCTTGTATATTTGGTAATTAGACGCTTTGATAAGAAAAATATAGAAAACGAGGAAACGAGTGATAATCAGAAATAAATTTTTGAACATTAACTTCTGATAATTCAAAGTTATAAGAAGGAGGGCGGTTTTGTGACAGCAATCTTGAACAAAAGACAAATGTCTGAAGAAGACATTAAATTAAACTACATAACTCCAGCATTATTGAATAAAGGCTGGCAGAATAAGATAACTATGGAAACATCAGTTAACTTTACTGATGGCAAAATAATGATTCAAGGAAATATAGTTGTAAGAACCTCTCCTAAAAAAGCTGACTATGTTTTATATATCAACGCCAATAATCCAATTGCTGTCGTGGAAGCTAAAGATAACAATCACACCGTTTCATTTGGTATGCAACAGGCAATAGAATATGCAAAGATGTTAGATGTTCCGTTTGCATATAGTTCAAATGGTGACGCATTCCAAGAACATGATATGCTGACCGGAATTGAAAGACAGATCAGTCTTGATGAATTCCCATCTTATAGCGATCTTGTTGAAAGATATAAAGCAGAGATGAATAATGGCCTGGGATTAAGCGATAAAGAAATTGCTGTTATTAGTCAGCCATATTACACCAGCCAAACCACATATTCTCCAAGATATTACCAGAGAATAGCTATTAACAGGACCTTGGATGCCATAGCTAAAGGGCAGGATAAAATACTGCTTGTAATGGCTACAGGAACCGGTAAGACCTACACTGCCTTCCAAATTGTATACAGATTACTGAAAGCCAATCTTAAAAGAAAGATATTATATTTGGCAGATAGAAATATTCTTGTTGATCAGTCAATACAACAAGACTTTTCACCGTTACAAAAGACAATTCATAAAATCAATTTCGCTAAAGATGATCCAACCACAATCACCTCACATGAAGTATATTTCTCTCTTTATCAACAATTAGCAGGGAATGAAGAAAGTGAAGATAACGAAGATGAAGTTGTGTCAAAGTTTGAAGCACTGTTCAGGCCGGATTTCTTTGACTTGGTAATTGTTGATGAGTGTCATAGGGGATCAGCCAAGAAAGACAGCAACTGGAGAAGAATCCTTGAGTACTTCTCTTCAGCTACACAGATTGGTATGACTGCCACTCCAAAAGAGACTACCTATGTATCAAATATCGACTATTTTGGTAACCCTATTTATACATATAGCCTTCGTGAAGGTATTGATGATGGCTTCCTGGCTCCGTTCAGGGTAATCAATATTACCACAGATATTGGGGACGGTTGGAGACCATACAGGGGGCAGAGAGATATCTATGGAAATGAAATAGAGGACAGAATATATAACAACAGTGATTATGATTACAACATTGTTATTGAAGATAGAATCAATCAGGTTGCTTTAGAGATAACAAACTATTTAAAGTCAACAGACCGCATGGCAAAAACAATAGTTTTCTGTGCAACTGAAGAACATGCTGAAAGGATGAGGATTGCTCTTAGTAATCTGAATTCTGATATGGTAGCACAGAATCCTGATTATGTTGTAAGAATTACGGGAAGTGATACATACGGGAAGAGTAAGTTAGATTATTTTATTTCTGTATCAGCTAAGTATCCGGTAATTGCTACGACTTCAAAACTGTTATCAACAGGTGCTGATTGCAAGATGACCAAGTTAATTGTTCTTGATCAGATGATAAATTCTATGACTGAATTTAAGCAGATCATTGGCCGTGGAACCAGAATCAGAGAAAAAGAAGGGAAGATGTATTTCACCGTCATGGACTTCCGTGGCGTTTCACGATTGTTTGCTGATCCGGAATGGGATGGCCCGATTGAACAAGATCCAAATTATGATCCAAACTATAAACCAACTGATGTTGTTCCAAGGCCAAAATATCCTCCTATTGATCCACCGATAGATGTACAACCAAAGCCTTATGTAGATGTTGATGGCTGTGAAGTTCAGATTATAAATAAAACCGTTTCAGTATATGACGCAAGCGGTAAGCTGTTAAGACAGGAAAACATCATAGATTATACAAAAACAAACATAACCGGCGAGTTTGCATCACTAGAGAATTTCATCAATACCTGGACTGCAAAAGGCAAGAAGGAAGAAATACAGGAGTTGTTACATCAAAGAGGTATTGATTTAGATGCCTTGAAAGCTGATCAGCACATGGAAGACGTGGACGATTTTGACTTCATCTGTCATGTTGCTTATGATAAAAAGCCTCTTACCAGAAAAGAACGTGCTGAAGGAGTAAAGAAACAGGATTTCTTCAATCAGTACAGCGGAGTGGCAAAAGAAATACTCGAAATACTGTTGGATAAGTACATGAATCAGGGTATATACGAAATTGAAGACATTAAAGTTCTTACTCTTGATCCAATCAAGCAGTATGGTACACCAGCCAAGATAGTCAGTTATTTTGGCGGAAAAATAGAATATTTAAAAGCAATTCATTCATTAGGAAATGCAATATATGGAGTAGCGTAGTATGAGTAATTTATCAAGCTTTGTTAAAAGAATCAGAGACATTATGAGAAATGATGCTGGCATCAATGGTGATGCACAGCGTATTGAACAGATAGCCTGGATGCTTTTCTTGAAAGTATATGACGCAAAAGAACAGGACTGGGAAATCAGCGATGATAGTTATGTATCAATTATTCCGGATAACTGCAGATGGTATAATTGGGCACATGATGATCATTCCGGCAAAGCTATGACAGGGGATAAACTGTTAGATTTCGTTAATAATACATTGTTCCCAACTCTTAAAGGATTGAACGTTACACCAGAAACTCCTATTAAGAAATCAATAGTTCGTACGACTTTTGAAGACGCAAACCAGTATATGAAGGATGGTGTATTACTTCGTCAGGTAATTAATATCATTGATGAATTAGACTTAAGTGATTATGAAGAAAGTCATGCTTTCGGTGAAATATACGAGTCCATTCTTCGTGAATTACAGAGTGCCGGATCATCTGGCGAATTCTATACTCCTCGTGCCGTAACTGATTTTATGGCCAAGATGATTAATCCCCAGATTGGTGAAAAAGTGGCAGATTTTGCTTGTGGAACTGGTGGGTTTTTAACAAGCTGGCTTAAAGAACTTGCTCCAAAAATTGAAACAACTCAGGATCAGGAACAGTACAATGACTCTATTTATGGTATAGAGAAGAAGCAGTTCCCGTATATGTTGTGCATCACGAATATGTTGCTGCATGATATTGATATTCCAAAGGTATATCATGATAATTCACTGACTAAAGATGTATTAGACTATACAGTTGATGATCAGTTCGATGTTATTCTTATGAATCCTCCATACGGTGGAAGTGAAAAAAATGACGTAAAGAACCATTTTCCTGATGATTTAGCAAGCAGTGAAACAGCAGATTTGTTTATGTCTGTTATCATGTACAGATTAAAAGAGAATGGACGTGCAGCAGTTATTCTTCCTGACGGTTTCTTGTTCGGTACAGATAACGCCAAGGTAGCAATCAAGAAAAAACTTTTGTCTGAGTTCAATCTTCATACAATTGTACGTATGCCCCATAGTGTTTTTGCCCCATATACAAGCATTACCACTAATATTCTTTTCTTTGACAAAACACATCCTACACAGGAAACATGGTTCTATCGTTTAGACATGCCAGAAGGCTATAAAAACTTCTCAAAGACTAAACCTATGAAGCTCGAACACTTCACTCCTGTTATGGAATGGTGGAATGACAGAAAAGAAATTACAATCGATGGTTTTGATAAGTCAAAAAAGTATACAGTAGAGGAACTTGCCGCAAGAACATACAACATCGACCTTTGTGGTTATCCTCATGAAGAAGAGGAAATACTTCCTCCTAAAGAACTAATCCAACAATATCAGGAAAAGAGAGCTAGTTTAAATGCTGATATTGATAGAATACTTGCTCAGATAACTGAAATACTTGGAATAGATATTGCGGAGGATGATAAATAATGAATGCTCAGCAATTAAAGAATTCTATTCTTCAGATGGCTGTCCAAGGAAAACTCGTTCCACAGGATCCTAATGATGAGCCAGCAAGCGTTCTATTGGAACGTATCAGAAAAGAAAAAGAACGTCTGATCAAGGAAGGAAAGATTAAAAAGGAAAAGAATCCATCTTATATCTTTCGTGGTGCCGATAATACTCCTTATGAGAAAATCGGTAATGCAGAGCCGGTGAGCATTACAGATGAGATTCCATTCGAGATTCCAGATTCTTGGGAATGGACGCGTCTTTCCGATTTGACAACAGAAATTAGTTTAAATGATGGAAACTGGGTTTTATCATCTGATATGGATGATTCAGGACAAGTTAAGCTCGTTCAACTTGGAAATATAGGCAACGGAGAATATATCGAAAAAGGATATAAACACGTTTCTGAAAAACACTTTCATGAACTAAACGGGAAAAGAATATATAGTGGTTATCTGCTAATTAATAGACTGATTGGAGATAGAATGTTGTGTTGCATTATACCTCCCAAAAACGATTTCTTAATGACAGCTGTTGATGTCTGTTGGATTGCGCCACAAGAAGATAAATATAATCTTGAATATATTAAGTATGTATTATTATCTGGTTACTTTCAGGACGCAGTTAAGCATTTAGGCAGAGGGACAACAAGATTTAGAATAAGTAAAGGTAATTTAATTAATATTATTTTCCCATTTCCTCCTTTAGAAGAGCAGAAAAGAATTGTTGAAAAGTTAGATTCCGTTATGCCGCTAATTAAGAATTATGACAAACGGCATGAAACATTGCAACAGTTTAATGATTCATTTCCTGACCAATTAAAGAAATCTATTCTACAACTTGCTGTTCAGGGCAAACTTGTTCCGCAGGATCCAAACGATGAACCGGCATCCGTTCTTCTGGAAAGGATCCGTGCCGAAAAAGAGTGTTTGATTAAGAGTGGCAAAATCAAGCGAGATAAGAATGAATCCGTCATTTTCAGAAGGGATAATTCTCATTATGAAAAGCAAGGCAATACTGAACGCTGTATCGATGATGAAATACCATTTGACATTCCTGATTCTTGGGAATGGATAAGATGGGGATCTCTTTCGGAATCAATACAGTATGGCTTTAATGCACCAGCTCAGGATTCCGGGCGAATCAAGATGGTACGTATTAGTGATATTCAGAATAATTCCGTTCAGTGGAACACGGTGCCCTACTGTGACATTGCGGAAGCCGATATTGAAACATATCTTTTGCAGAAAAACGATATTTTATTTGCCAGAACCGGAGGAACCGTTGGAAAGTCATTTTTGGTTGAGGAAGTATCGGAAGAATCAATTTATGCTGGTTACCTTATAAGGACAAGATACAGCTCGTTGTTGTCTCCTCAATATCTAAAACTTTTTATGGAATCACCATTATATTGGAACCAGTTAAAAGAAGGAACAACGGCAACTGCTCAGCCAAATTGTAACGGGAAAACTCTGGGAAAGATGTTCATACCAATCCCTCCCGCATCTGAACAACTGAGGATAGTTAAAGCCATTAATAGCACTTTTTCAGCTATCTCTGCTTTGTAAAGTTCTCATTATGAGAAGTTGAATGGAATTGAGCATTGTATAGATGATGAAATACCATTTGAGATACCTGATAGCTGGGCTTGGATAAGACTTGGATCGCTTTTAAGAATAGAATCTGGAAAAGGTTTAACCGCCAAAGAAATGACAAACGGAACAATACCTGTTTATGGTGGTAACGGGATCACTGGTTATCATGATAAAGCACTCGTTCATAAACCAACGGTCGTTATTGGAAGAGTGGGATTCTATTGTGGAAGTGTACATATAACAGAAAACGAAGCGTGGGTAACAGATAATGCTTTTATTACAACCTATCCTGAAGAAAATGTTAATAGAGATTATTTGGTCTACACATTGAGGCGGATGGATTTAGGCAAAAACAATAATGCTACAGCACAACCTGTTGTTTCTGGTAAAAAAATCTATCCACTATTATTCCCGCTTCCACCATTGGCAGAACAGGAACGAATAGTAACTCGAATCGAAGAACTGTTACCTATTATCAAAACCCTTTAACTTGCTTTTCTTATAATGTCCGGTGAAAGGAGGTCTTTCACCATGACAGAGAAATTTGAAAGACATTTGAGAGATCAGAATCTCTCAGAAAACACAATCTCATCGTATCTGTTCGCTGTAAGGCAATACAACGATCAGTATGGTGATGTATCCCAGAAAAATCTGAGATCATACAAGGTATGGTTGATCGAAAACTATAAGCCTAAAACAGTTAATCTCAGGCTTAGGGCGATCAACTGCTATCTTGAAAGCATCGGCAAAGAAAAATGGAAAATGCCGTTTGTCCGTGTCCAGCAGAAAGCTTTTCTGGAGAACGTAATCAGTGAGGCTGACTATGAATACTTCAAGAAATGCCTAAAGCGTGACGGGGAAATGTTTTGGTATTTTGTGATTCGCTTCCTTGCAGCAACCGGAGCCCGTGTAAGTGAGCTTATACAAATCAAAGTGGAGCATATCAAGTTGGGTCATCTGGACCTATACTCCAAAGGAGGTAAGCTCCGAAGGATCTACATTCCGAAATCATTACAGGAAGAAGCCCTGTCATGGCTGGCAGATAAACAGCAAGACAGCGGCTTCATTTTTTTAAACAAGTATGGTCAGAGAATCACTACCCGAGGTATATCCGGGCAACTGAAAAAGCTAGCCGCAAAATACGACATCAACTCCGCCGTTGTATATCCGCATTCTTTCAGGCACAGATTTGCCAAAAGCTTTTTGGATCGCTGCAATGATATTGCTTTCCTGGCGGATCTTATGGGGCACGAAAGTATAGAAACAACCAGAATCTATCTCAGAAAAACCTCAACTGAGCAGAGAGAAATCGTCGATAAAATCATCAACTGGTAAAATAATAGCGGTATGCATATCATCGTGCATACCGCAAGCTTTATAGTCTGTCACAATATGGGAACAATCTCTCAACTGCTTCAACAATTCTATACTGTTCTTCAGCCGGAGGAACGGGAAATAGAATCTGATGTAAAGCATTAGACGATAATCCTTGTATACCAATACCTTTTCCGCCTATCATTCCTGTCTTTTTATAAAAGTAGAATAGGTAGTAGAAATACTTGATGCATATTTCAACGTATGGTCTCAGTCTATGAATGTGATTCTGAATTCTCATATCATAGCCATAATTCCATATCGCAGCTCGGCCTATATCTCCTCCCTCACACACAAGAAGATCACCGGTTTCCACAGTACACTTATCTATTTCTGCATCAGTGAAATACATTGAACGAAGTTTTCCTAATTCGAACCTGTTCCAGTATAGATTAGAAGTTGTGATATATTCGAGCAATTCACCCGATTGGTTAGAACTATTAAGGGCCTTGCCTGTATTGTGTTGGAATATTTCTCCAAGCCTACACCAGCACCACGAATCTGGTATCTCGAACGGTATTTCTTCTTCAATACATTGTTCAACATTACACAACTTCTCATAATGAGAATTATCCCTTCTGAAAATGACGGATTCGTTCTTATCACGCTTAATCTTACCTTCCTTAATCAAACGTTCTTTTTCGGTATGAATCTTCTCCAGAAGCACAGCAGCAGGCTCATCGCTTGGATCTTGCGGAACAAGTTTACCCTGAACAGCTAACTGAAGAATTGATTTCTTGAGTTGCTCAGGGAAGGTGTCGTTTAATTCTGATAGTTTTCCCTCGATTAGTCCATAGGATAAAATATGCGGTAGTAACGATTCTAACCTATCAACTATTCTCCTCATTTCATTCTTTGGAGGAATAGGAACTGGAAGATTCATTAGCAGTTCCCTAGATAAGTTGTAAAATGCCTGCCCAGATTTATGAGTAATATTTCTACAATTATCACGATGATGCTTTGCAGCAAAAGCGTATAGAAGGTACCTGGAAACGACGTCATCATTGAACAAAGGTAGTAACATAAGGACAAATCCACCGACCACGGTGTTGTTATAGTTTTGATCGATCAGGGCAATTTTGCCAATATGTTCTAGACTACTCACAGCAGGTGTGATCATATAGTTTTTACGAAGATATAGTTCCGGTTTTACAAATTCGGCAGATATAAATACGTCGTCATTTTTGAAGGAATAGTTTTCATCACCAATATTCCCGCCTCTTAGCACTCTTACCATTGAATCGGACTTTTTATTAAGAGATTCTTTCTTATACGCAAGACCTGACATATTTGTGAACAGATCACCAACCCTGCACCATTCCCATGATTCGGGAATCTCATATGGGGCTTTGTCTGCAATACTAACAGGTTCTTTATTTCCTACTTTCTCATAAGGAGTATTATCAGAACAATCATTATGTTGTGAAAGAAAAGGGCGACCAAATAAAAGATTTTATCATAATAATACGACCGTTTTTGCGCCCAAAAAGTGTATAATGATAACTGCACTGTTCAGGACGTTTTTGCAATCAGCTTGCTGGTTGTCATGAGCGGTTGCGACCCTGAAAGGTCGTAAACCCTTATCCTGCTCCATACGAAAAATCTCACTCCCATTTGGAACCATCTATAATGAAATGCCTGATTGAAGGGGCGATATCAAAGGATGGTGATGAAATGCCAAATGATGCTGTTGAACGCAAGTTCTATCTGACACCGGCGAATGTGGAGTACATTGAACAGGAGAAGAAAGTACGTGGTCTTCCATATAGTTATACAGTCAATGCTGCACTCGATGCAGTAAGGATGAAGAAGATAACTGACAGAGCCAGTGAAATGCTTGGGCCAGCAAATGAAAGGCTGGATCTTCTGCAGAATAATCAAAGGTATATAATTAAAGCTCTTAATGCGATTTACAGGACATCAAACTATGCCAGCAGACTGATCAATAACGGATTGCCGGTAGTAAAGATTAACGATAATAACATTGTAAAGGCTGATAAGTCATTAAAGGATGCTGCCAGGAAGAAAACCATGGATGATTATTCTAAGCTGAGAACACTTGAACTCATCAGTGAAGACTTCATGGAAGAGTATCCGGATGATACTAATAATGAAATGTATCAATATACTGCTTACATTGAACCCGGGGATTTGAGCGAGAATAAAAAAACAAACTATGATATCTATCCTTTCAACTGAGATAATGAAAAGGAGAGTAAATGGACAGCGAGATTACAACACTATCTGAAGATGAAATTGAAAAGTTCAACAAGAAGATGAAGGAAATGAAGAATTACCTGGATAAGTTAGCTGAGAAGAGTAATTATGATCTTCCGGTCATGATCATGATTCAAAATAGTCTATCAGACATCCTGGATGACTACATTCCTATCGGATAATGATGACGGAGCATAATTTATGCTCCGCTATCTAAGCGGGGGTCAAAACAGCTTATTTTGCAGAAAAAATGAAGGTGTGGGGTCAAATCGTGGGGTCAAAATTTTCTGAAAGTGTCAAAAACCCTTATAAATAAAGGGAAAAATGAAATTATACTAGAGCACCCCCTATGCTCCACCATGTACAAGATCAGAGGTCGAAAAGACCTCTTTTTTGCGCAAAAAAGCCTTATTATAAAGGTTTTTTGACATTTTGCCATATCTAATATCGCGAAAAATAGGCACGATACCTGGTTTGTTTATCGTGCCTGATAGTTTAATCATCCATGTCCATAAGTTAGCGTTTCCCATTGACCGGGCTCTATCTGAACCATGCTCCACTTCCATTGATATGTACCGCTTCTCCATCCTGATATGTTAAATGGTGGGGAGTATAGTATTAGTGAAATCATATGATACAAATTCTCTTTCAATGTCTCATTTTGTTTATAATACTTTTTTTAAAAAGAGTCTACTGATACAATTGTCTCACAACAATAAAGTTGATGGAGGATTCCAAATGAAGCAGAAAAAGAGGAACAACATGAAAACTGATTATTCCGGTGTAACTTTACCACCAAATAGCGCAGCCAGTTTACCATGATTCCGGAGGCACTTTACCAGCATTCCGGAGAAAACTTTACCACCTTGGTTAGTACAGTAGCGTAGCCTAAAAACAAAGGAAGAGTACGGGAAACCTTGGTGTCCCGCCACCCCTCAGTAGAGATAATAACAGTAACCTTCTTTATAATGTAAGAGATAGTAACGACTATCATACTTGCATGATAAAGGAGGTATTTTTTAATGAGCAAGTACAAAGAGATCCTGCGATACCACGTCACTGGTTTATCGCAGAGGGAGATTCAGAAGGTAACTGGAATATCCAGGCCAACCATCTCCCGTGTAGTAACAGCTTTCAGTAAGAAGAGCTTGAAATGGAAGGAGGTGAGAGAGTTAAGTGAAGATGAAATCGGTTCAAAGCTGTTTGAGAAGACTCAGGAAACAGACAGTGTTATCTACGAGTATCCGGATTATGAACAGATGACTGTAGAACTTGCGAAACCTGGTGTCACAAAGAAGCTTCTCTGGCAGGAGTATGTCGAGACATGTCAGTTAAGCGGCACAATACCACTTCAGTATTCGCAATTTTGCGATCGTTTCATTAAGCACCTGAACACAGAAAAAGCCACGATGCATCTGAACCACAAACCTGGAGAAGCCATTGAAGTTGACTGGGCAGGAACGACGGTGCCTATCGTCAATCCTGATACAGGTGAAGTCAGTAAAGCTTATTTGTTTGTCGCAACATTACCCTTCAGTCAGAAAAGTTATGTTGAGCTGACTTCAGACATGAAGGAAGAAAATTGGATCATGGCTCATGTAGGAATGTTTGAATACATAGGCGGGATACCAAAGATTATCATCTGTGATAATCTGAAGACCGGTGTTATCAAGCATCCTAAAAACGGTGAAATCATTCTTAATAACAGTTATCAGGAGCTGGCAGATTATTATGATGTAGCGATACTACCTGCCGGAGTAAGGAAACCGAAGGAAAAGCCAAGTGCAGAAGGAACTGTCGGTAAGGTAACTACATCAATACTGGCAAAACACCGCAATGAAGTCTTCTATAGTGTCTACGAGGCTAATCAGGCTTTTAAAAGGGATCTGGAACTGTTTAACAGCGCCCCGTTTCAGAAAAGACAGGGATCCAGGAATACTGTATTTGAAGAAATGGAAAAGCCACTGTTAAGGCCATTGCCTAAGGAAAGTTACGAGTATGGTGTATGGAAAGTGGCTACAGTGCAGTATAATTATCACATTTCAGTAGATAAAATGTATTATTCAGTGCCATATAAGTACATCAAGGAAAAGGTTGATGTACGAATAACCAGAAGATTCATAGAGATCTACTATGATCATCAGAGAATAGCCAGTCACAGGAAGCTGTATGGACACGAAGGACAGTATTCCACCAACGAGGAACATATGCCAGAGAAACATCAGAAATACAGCGAGTGGGACAGAGATCGATTTGTCAAATGGGCAAATAAAATAGGTCCCAATACAGAAACTGTAATTGCGAACCTGTTAGACAGTTATTCACTTGAGCAGCAGGGATATAATGGCGCCAGAGCGATTTTAAAGATGGCAGATACTTATTCACCGCAAGAATTAGAAATTGCCTGCATTAAAGCGCTTCAGCTTACCAGAACACCCCGCTATAAACATATTAAGTTAATGATCGAGCGCGTTCAAGATGATAATAAAACAGAAACTGATGACAATGAAGGCGCAATTATAAGAGGCGCAGACTACTACAGAAAGGGAAATTAATATGAAACAGGATACATATGAAAGAATGTTAAAACTCCGTTTACCGGCAATGGCACAGGCTTATAAGGAACAGGACGCTGATACAAACATTCAAGCGCTGTCATTTGACCAAAGGCTGGCATTATTAGTGGATACAGAATATGATTCACAGGCAAACAATCACATCAGAAGACTGATGGAGAATGCCAGATTGGCTGATAAGAGAGCCAGCATTGAAGATATTAAATACTACGATGACAGGAAACTTGATAAAGGGCTTCTTCTAACTTTATCCACCAACAGATCCATAGACAAAAAGGAGAATGTTGTGTTGATAGGGGCTACCGGATCTGGTAAGACCTACCTGGCTTGTGCATTAGGTAATAGTGCCTGTAAAGATAACAGAAGAACAAGGTACATAAGACTTCCTGATCTACTGGTGGATTTCTCTTTAGCAAGAGACACCTTAAAGTATCAGAGCTTACTGAAGTCCTATGCCAGGTATGATATTCTCATTATTGATGAATGGCTTCTAACGCCTCCTAATGACCAGGCACAGCAGGATATACTGGAACTTATGGAGAGGCGTTGCGGGCTTAAATCAACAATACTGTGCTCGCAATTTACTCCTGAATCCTGGCATAAGAGATTAGGCGGTGGAGCTGTAGCAGACGCAATCCTTGACAGAGTTCTGTCCATTTCAACAGTAATCCAAATCAGTGGTGACAAGTCAATGAGAACCCGTAATTAAAACAATGAGCTGGTGTGAAAAACATCAGCTCTTTTTAAAAATTCCGGTAAAGTTTACCGGAATGTCAAAGTGGTAAAGTTTCTCCGGATTGGTGGTAAACCATGTCCGGAACAGTGGTAAAGTTCCGGCCGGAATAATCATGAAAACAGTATTTATTGTAATCGGAATTATTATTTTGCTCGCTGGAGGTATTGTGTTAGGTATGCTTAAGAGGACTATCTTAGTTAAACAGCCTGAACTGAATGGAACTCCAGAAATTGGGAAATGGTATCGTATCACACCTGAAGGTACTCAGTCTTCTGATGGTACCGAATGGCATGGACTGATCAGAGTAGGCAAGGAAAACAAGTTGGCCGTTTACTTTTTCGGAGGAGGAGCCAGCATTACAGGCTACACATCAGAGAGAGGCAAGGAGTTCTTTGCGACTCAGGCAGGTATTCAGGATTTTGTTGCACTTGGAGGGATTTCATCTGATTCTGAAGATAATCCGTTCCATGACTGGACATTCCTGGTGCTGCCATACGCTACAGGTGATTTTCATTCAGGAACCGGAGAATATCACTATACCAAAGATGGCTCTGAAAAGACCGTATATCATACTGGGTATGATAACTATGCAGCTTTTATTGAGATAGCTAAAAAATATGTTGGCAATCCTGATACTTTGCTGGTGACAGGATTCTCCGCCGGTGGATTTGGAACATCTTTACTGGCGGATGATGTTATTGAACGCTTCCCAAGTGCAACAAACATTACCGTATGTGTTGACAGTTCCTTATTACTATATGATGGCTGGCATGAAACAGCCACTAATCTATGGAAATCACCAAAGAAAATATCCGATCGTCTTACCGGCAATAACATTGTATTAGACAGCCTGACAGCTCTTCATCAGAAGAGAGGCGACAGTGTAAAAATACTGTTTGACTGTTCTTATCGTGATGATACCCTGCAGCAGTATCAGTCTTATATCAGAAATGAAAAGATGGAGAAAAACAGGGAAAACGGAGATATTTTCCAAAAAGACCTTAAGAAGATGGTCAGTGATCTTCAGAACAATATTCCAAACGTAAGTATTTATATCTGGAATTATAATCAGGACAGCAATACCGGTAACACACAGCATACTATTATTTCCAGCAATCTGTTTGATAAGCTGGAAGATGGCATAAGTGTTGGAGAATGGATAATGAATGCAATCAATGGTGAAGTTACCAGTCATGGCCTGCATCTGCTTGATGAATAGAAAAGAGGAAATATGAAAAAAGTGGGAAAGGTATTACTGATATTAGGTATCATTATTGCAGCTATTGGAACAGGAGCTTACTTCTACATCCGTTCCAAGTTTCCGACAACAGGCGATACGGAAATTACGGAAGGCTACTATAAGAAATTCAAATCCGATGGAGAACTGGAAATGAAGTATTCCCAGCTGGGAGAATATGAAGTCTCTTATACCGAGATCAAATCTGACAATGAATCCATTCAGAAGATCCGTTTCTGGTATCCGAGTGAACTGGAAACCAACAGCAGACTGTATCCGACGATCATGGTGGTAAATGCGTCCGGTACACCAGCTGCCTCATATGAGCCTTTCTTTGAAAGACTTGCATCCTGGGGATTTATTGTCATTGGAAACGAAGACGGACAGGACGGTACCGGTGAAACAGCTTCAATAACACTGGATGCGGTATTGAACTTAAAGGAAACTGTAATTGCAGGGCGTATCGATAGAGACAACATGGGTATTGTAGGATACTCTCAAGGCGGAGCTGGGGCACTGGCAGCTTTGAGCGAATATGAAAACGGAAAGATCTATAAGACGGTATTTACCGGCAGTGCAGCATATAAGTTCATGGCTGGCAACTTTGGCTGGAATTACGATGTAACAAAAATCACTATTCCATACTTTATGACTGCCGGAACCGGTAAATCTGATGACGCCGGGGTAAAGGATATCACCAAAGAGTTTGCCGGAGTATGTCCTTTAGAGTCTCTTATTGAAAACTACAACAGTATCTCTGCTGACGTGATGAAGATCAGAGCCCGTGCGACAGGTGCGGAACATGAACAAATGCTGATGAGAACAGATGGATACATGACCGCCTGGATGCTATATCATCTTCAGGGAAATGAAGAAGCCGGAAAGGCATTCTTCAGTGACGATGCTGAAATTCTCCATAATACAAACTGGCAGGATATAGAAAAGAACAGATAAGCCGGAATCGCAGCTGATTCCGGCTTTCTTTACTATAAGATGTCAATGGATTTTGCCCCGATGATGTGGTTGTTGATGTTATCTACTATGATCTTGTTCAGCTCTTCGGGTGTTTCCTTCATTCCGTTGCTGAACCATACATCGATCCATCCGAAGATTCCATAAGCTGCAAAGGCCTTGGAGTAGAGCGCGTTTGGACCAATATCCGTATTCATATTCAGTCGGTTGCGGATAGCTGACAGAATCATGGAAGACATGTTCTGCTTGTATAAGATTTTATAAAATGACTGGTTTTTCTGGAAATGCTGAAACAGACTCTGGAAAAAATTATAGATGCTGGCGGAAGGATCTTTTTCAATAGCTTCCGCCCAGTCATTGATAAGTGAATTGGTATGATGTTGAATTACTTCTTCCTTTGAATCATAGTTCCTGTAAAAGGATGCTCTTCCTACCTGAGCCTTGTTGCATATTTCACTTATTGAAATGTCATTTATCTTCTTCTTGCTCATCAGGCTGATGAGCGCTTTTGTTATCTGCTGTTTAACGTATGTGTTCTTTTCCTGTGGATTCATCTGATACAAACTCCTCTCGAATGTCTCATTTTCTGTGAAACAATTGTCTCACAGGTTATTTTTATGATACATTTGTCTCAGATAAAAGTCAATATATCTCACAGGAGAATAATATGGAAAAAGAAATCAAAAAGACATACTTGGTAAAGAAACTCATTGATGGTGTTTACGGCATCACATCATCAGGAGTTGTCAGCTTTCTGGTAATTGGAAAAGAGAAAGCCTGTATTGTAGATACAGCTTATGGCTTTGCTGATCTTAAAGCCATGGTTAGAGAAATAACTGATCTTCCGTTAATTGTCTTTAATACACACGGGCATATTGATCATACCGGAGGCAACTTCTATTTTGATACACCGGTTTACATCCATGAAAAAGATGTTGAATTATATAAAAAGCATAATGAACCTGCCTTCCACCGCTACATGGAAAACAGACTGAAAATAATAGACAGAATAATCTTCTGGAGGACTCTGGTACCAAAGCATCCGGAAGATACAGACGAGGGAAGGGTAAACTTTTCAAACTGGCATTTTGTGAAAGAAGGAGACAGGTTTGATCTTGGCGATCTAACAGCTGAAGTCATTGAGATCCCGGGACATACTCAGGGAAGCATAGCCATATACTTCCCGGAAAAGAAACTTCTTATTACATCTGATGGTGCCAATGCAGCAACGTGGCTGTATCTGCCGGAGTCAACTGATCTGTCAGAATATATCAACAGTCTGCACAAACTTGAAAAGTATGACTTCAACAGTATTCTTACCGGTCACAGTGTAAAACTGTTCAACCGCGGGGATCTGGAGAACTGGATAAAGGTTGCCGAGCATCCTGGCTTAAATCACGCAAAGGAAGTTAAAGGTGGAGACTTTGCTCCGGGAGTAAAACCTCTTCAGGTCTGGGCTGAAGATGATGTAAAACATAAAGGACCATCGATTGTTATTGATCCTGAAAAGATAAAGTAGGCAGATGATATGAAACTTGAAAAATGGGAAAAAGAACCGTTATGGCTTAAATTGCTGACACCATATCTTAAGAAAAAGAGATTGCCGGAAATGAAGGGTACTCCTGAAGTAAATAAGTGGGTAAGAATACCATTGGATGGCTGCGTCGCAGCTAATGGAGAAAAAACATACGCTGACTTCAAACTGGGCAGTGAAAACAAGTTGTTGATCTTCTTCATGGGTGGAGGAGTCAGCTGGAATGAGCATACAGCTGCTCATCCGGCATCACTTTATTCAAAAGAAAAGAATTATGGCTTCTATACCATTCACATGGATCTGTTCTCGGATCTGAAACTGAATACAGGCATATTTGCAGAAAGAGAAGATAATCCTTTCCGTAACTGGTCAAAATTGATCTTCATCTATGATACCGGTGATTTCCATGCCGGAACAAATGACTATCCATATATAGCTCAGGATGGCAGTAAGAGGATCCTTCACCATCATGGATATACTAATTACCGTAAGGGAATGGAGATTGTCAGAAATATAATTACTGAACCTGATTACATTGCTGTTACAGGATGTTCAGGAGGGGCATTCGGTGCAGCGTTGCTGACAGATGATGTAATGGACATTTATCCGGACTGTAAAAATGTTCTGAGCATAATTGACAGTGGTTTCTTTCCTTTAAAAGGTTGGCATGATATTGCCAAAAATGTCTGGAAGTCACCTGAAAAGATTACAGAAAGAATACACTCAGATAACATAACGCTTGATGTGTTGCAGACACTGAAAAAGGATAGAAAAGACAAAGTAAAGATTCTTGTCACCTGTTCCATAAAAGATGAAGGGTTATCAAGAATGATCAATTACATAGAAAATGGTTCTTTCACCTTTACCAGAGAGAGCAGTATCAGGTTTCAGGAATGGTTAGCAGAGTCAGTAAACAAGTTCAAAACAACAGTGCCGGGTACAGATATTTATCTGTTTGACTTTGCAGAGAAAAGTCAGAAGAAAAACGGTCTTACCAAGCATTGCATCTTGCAGGATCAAATCTTCTATGATTACAGAATAGACGGTATCAGCTGTGCAGAATGGATCAGGGCTGAGATGAATGGGAAAAGTGAGAGTTATGGCATGAACCTTTTGGAGGATCAGAAATGAGTAGATTTGTAAATGACATGGTGAGTAAAGTATTGCAGAAAGTAATTTACTCAAAAGTATATAAAGGACATAAGCCAAATGAGTGGAAACCGTGGAACACTCCGGAAACCATTCGTCTGGACAACGGCAAGGTAATGTTCAGAGATGTCTGTTATGGAAACAGTTACCCAAACAGTTATGCAGATATCTGGCTGCCTGATGACACCAATAAAAAGTGGCCGGTTGTAGTTTACCTGCATGGTGGCGGATTTATCTTTGGTAATAAAAGCAGTGGGGATCCGCTGTCTGCCGGAGAAGAAAAACAAGGCAAGTTGCAAAAGATCATTGAAGAAGGATATGTACTGGTGAATGCCGATTATGCATTGGCACCTCAATACCGTTTCCCAAGTCAGATCAGGCAATTGGATGAGTTGTTCAGGTTTTTGCTTGATAACGCTGATAAATACAATCTGGATATGAACAGAGTATGCCTGTCAGGCGGTAGTGCCGGCGCAAATATGACGGAAATCTATGCAGCGTGTGTATGCAATAAAGAATATGCCGATCTGCTGAAAGTAGATCCGGTCATGACGAAGGAAAAACTGAAAGTTCTGGCAATTGATGAGGCAGCGCTTGATGCGAGTGTTTATGACCGCAGAATGTATATAATGCTGGGATGTGCGACCGGTGCTAAAAGAAACACACCGCAAGACGTTAAACAGATCAATGCCAAGACATTCATCAAGGATTCTTTTATCCCCAGCTGGATCAATGCCTCAAACGAAGGTGGGGAAAATGGTTTCTTCATTACTGAAGCCAGAGGGCTTAAGAAGATTCTGGACGAGAAGAAGGTAGATAATGACATGGTTTACTTCCCGGGTGAGAATCTGCCGCATGGCTACATGGACAATGTTGGAAGAGAAAAACATGCTGATGAAGCATTTAACAGAATGATGTCATTTATAAAGAAACACATATAGGAGGAAAGAAAATGGCAAAGGAAAAAGTTAATAAGCATCCTGACTGGAGATTGAGCAGTAAGGAAAGAATGTATTACTACATGGCAGACATTGGCAGACTGTTTGGCTTTGGAACCTTCAGTCTCTACATGACACCGTTCCTGGCATTAAGAGGAGTTAACCTTTCAGTATTAGCCGGTGTAATGCTTGTTTTGAAAATCATTGATGCAGTTGATGATGTAGTCTTTGGCTATATTATTGACCGTCTCAAGATTACGGAAATCAAGGCCTTTAAGAAAATTACAGGTGATGGCAAATACCTTCCATGGTACAGACTGACTTTTACCCTGTTTGCGATATTTACTATGGCCTTCTATCTGATGCCTGCCAATATTTCACAGACACAGAAGATGATCTGGTTCATCGTGACATATCTGCTCTATGATTTCTCATGTACTTTGGCAGAAACACCGATCAACTCACTGATCATGACCTTAACAGATAATACAGAAGAGAGAAACCATATCCTCATGGTTAAGGGAATCATTACGGTTGTGTCAGCTGTTCTGCTAGGCGTTGTGTTGAATCTGCTGGTTGACCCGGTCAATGGTCCCGGGCTGTCATTCACTCAGGTATCAATCGGCTTAATGATTGCCTGTATCATCATCATGGTGCCAATGGCTTTAAAAGGAAAAGAATATAACACTTCTCTGAAGAATACGGATGGAGAAGAAAATGAAACATATACACTCAAGGACATGTGGAACTGTGTTAAGGTCAACAAGTTCATGATGATATTCCTGATCTCATCACTGATCACAGGGGTTACCGCGACATCTTCAGCTGTCAGTTCATTGATCTCATTCTATCTGTTTGATGGTAATACCATGATCCTCTCCTTACCGGTACTCATTGCCTTTGTTCCGGCTATGATCCTGAATTTAAAGGCTGATAAGATTGCTGAGAAATTCGGCAGAAGGAACTCTCTTGTTATCTTAGGCGTAGTTTTTGGTGCAATGAACATCATACAGTATCTGGTTGGATATAAGAATATCGTAGTGTTGATCATCTTAGGTGTCGTTGCTGGAATTGCCAATTCAGTAAGAGCCATTTTCATGAACTTCATTGCTCCTGATACCATCGAATACACCCGTTATAAAACCGGCAAAGACTGTTCAGGTATCTTCTATGCTTTGAATTCATTTGTCACTAAAGCAGTTGGCAGCGTCGGCGCCAGCCTTGGTTTACTGATTATGTCTCTGTATCATTGGAATCCTGTTCAGGCTGAAAGCTTTGAAGAATTACTGGCCATGGGTATCCAGGAAGGCCAGGCTGCATATCAGTCCCCATTAGCCATCCATGGCATGTGGGTAGTATATGCCTTAATTCCAGGTATCGGTTATCTTTTATCAGCCCTTGTCATGTGGTTCTACAAACTGAGAGACAAGGACGCTGAGTTAATGGCCAAGTGTAATGCCGGTGAGATCACCAGAGAAGAATGTGAAACAATGTTAAGCAGGAAATACTAATGATTAAAGAAAGCTTTAATGATAATTGGATTTATTATCCTGGCAGCGGTACAGCTCTGGAAAAAACAATACATGGCAATGTAAAAGGTGAAAAGATCGTATTGCCTCATGATGCCATGATTTATCAGCACCGCGATCCAGATGCTGCAGGGGGCAATGCTACAGGCTATTATCCATGTGTTTCTGCCTGTTATGAAAAGAAATTTACAGTGAGTGAATCATATGGATCAGCTTATCTGGAATTTGAAGGAATATACAAGGATTCATCTGTTTATGTCAACGGTTCGCTGCTGGCCGATCATCATAGCGGCTATCTGCCGTTAACAGTAGATGTATCTTCACTGTTAAGAAAAGGTGATAACACCATCAAAGTTATTGCCAGAAACAGCAGTCCTTCCAGCCGCTGGTATTGCGGAACAGGAATTTACCGTGATGTATGGCTGCATACAGGACCTAAGGTACATATCAGTCCTGAAGGGGTGAGAATTACCGTCAATGAAGCGGATGAAGTCATGGCTGTCATGACCATTGATACTGAATTAAACAACCGACATGATCAGCAGATAACAGTTGAATTAAGTCATAAGATTGCGAATCAGACAATATGCATGCCGGTAACCCTGTTACCAAATGAGAAAAAGACTGTAAATGTACGCTTCTATCTTGAAAAGCCAAGACTGTGGAGTACAGATGATCCATACATGTATGAGTGCTGCAGTGAAATTGTTGGATATGACAGTACAGTTACTCGCTTTGGCATAAGAATTCTGAAACTGGACAGTTTTAGAGGATTCAGGATCAATGGCTCTGAGGTATTATTGCGTGGTGGCTGCATTCACCAGGACCATGGGATTCTCGGCGGTATTGAACACAGAGAGATGACCTGCCGCAGAATCAGAAAACTTAAGGAAGCCGGTTACAATGCGATACGCTGTGCACACTTTCCAACCAGTAAAACAGTTCTTGACGCATGTGATGAACTGGGAATGCTGGTAATGCTGGAACTGTGTGATGCCTGGACAACACCTAAAGTTGAAGATGACTACGCAAGGCATTTCAAGGAAGATTTCCTGAAAGACACCGAAGCGATGGTCTTACTGGCATACAATCATCCAAGTGTAATCATGTATTCCATCGGGAATGAGATATCGGAAGTCAGTAATCCAACAGAAGTACAGTATGGCAGAATGATCACTGATAAGATCCGCTCCATGGATCCGGGCAGATATGTTACCAACTGTATTAACATCATTCTGGCCATGATGGATAAGATCCCGCTATTGGCTGTAAAAACCGGAGCGGACATTAATTCCATCATGAACGGAAACATGAGTGAACTGTACAAGGTTCTTTCTTCCAGAGAAATGGGAGAACCATTAGAAGAAGCTTTCAGTTATCTGGATGTTGCCGGGTACAACTATGCATCATTCAGATATGTCACGGATATGAACAACTATCCTCACAGGATCATTTTGGGAACGGAATGTTATCCGAACAGTCTGTATGACAACTGGCAGTTGTGCATGAAATACCCACAGCTGATCGGTGATTTCGGATGGTGCGCATGGGACTATCTTGGTGAAGCGGGTGTAGGTCAGCACCGTTATGGTGAAGCAGATGGAAGTGACCTTTATGGTAAATACCCATGGCGAACAGCTAATTGCGGTGATTTCGATCTTATCGGTAACCGCCGTCCGGTATCCTACTGGCGCCAGATCGTCTGGGGCTTAAGAAAAGAACCGTACATCGCATCGCAGGACCCTGCTCATTATGGTGAAAAACAGTCCCCGACGAAATGGGGCTGGAGCGATGCCACCAGATGCTGGAATTACAGGGAATCTGAAGGAAGACCAACAGTAGTTGAAGTATATTCGGATGCTGATGAGGTTGAATTATATCTTAATGACAAACTAGTTGGCAGGGAAACTCCTGACCAATGTAAGACATATTTCACAACACTATTCGAAACAGGTGAACTAAAAGCAGTGAATATCCGCAATGGGCAGAAGGCTGAAGAAGACGTAATAGTTTCAGCTTCCTATGAAGTTCATCTTGAACATTTGGAAACAGCTGAAGGAATTCATGAGTTCAGAGTAGTGGATGAAAAAGGGATTCTTAATCCTGATGTTGAACTTACAGTAACATTGAAACCAGGTGACGGATCAAATGTTCTGGGATTTGGTTCAGCTGATCCATTAAGTGAAGAAAACTATTTTGATAAGACCATAAGAACCTGGCAAGGTCAGGCACTGGCTGTTACATCAGGTAACGGGCAGTTAGAAACAGAGGTAAGAAATGAAACTTTTGACAAGGATTAAAAAGGCTATATTCAATGCCCGTTTTCACAGAGTAAACAGACATTATTCCACAGATCCAATTGTAGGTGAAAGATTTTATATAAAAAGGGAAGGTAAAGAAGCTGTTGAAGTCCTGCTTTACAGACCTGATGTAAAAGAAAATGCTCCTGTCTTTGTACAGATCCACGGCGGCGCCTGGGTTGGAATGGATGCCGTAGATGATGATGAATACTGTCATAGATTGAGTAAAGATCTTGAAGCATTTGTGGTAAATGTCAATTACAAAAGACTTTATGATAAAAGCTTTCCATACCCTCAGCAGGAAGTTGTTGATACGGTGAAATGGTTGAAGAAAAATGCAGGAGAATTGGGTATAGATCCTGACAGAATCATTCTTTCCGGCGGCAGTGCCGGCGGTCATCTTACGGCTGGCAGTGCCATCATGCTGGCAAAGGAAGGTGTTGAGATTGCCGGGCAGATCATGGAAGTTCCGTTTTTGGACTTTACTGGCAGTATACCGATCGACTTTCCAGAAGGAAATAAACTCTATGATATGATGTTTGAATTATATCCGCCTGAGATGCCCTTGGACAGCGAAGAGCTTTCACCGGCCGCAAGCATCAGTGAAGAGACACTTAATAAACTTTCCAAGGCTGTAGTAATTGTATGCGGTAAGGATCCTCTGCATCCTCAGGGAATCCATTACGCAGAATTGTTGAAGAAGCACGGAAAGCTGCTTGACCTTAAGATGTATGAGAATGGTTACCATGGTTTTGGAACAGACAAACCGGAGGAAATGGAAGAACAGAATCAGTTAAGAGAAGACTGCTACAAATATAAGGTTGAAAAGGCTAAAGAACTGTTTCAATTGGAAGAAGGAAGTAAATAACAATGAAAAGTGAATTAATAGTTTTAAATGAAGAGAGAGATGTTACATTAACAGCCTATATTCAGGATGTTAAAGGTGAATTCGGCTTTGATAAACGCCCAGCCATGCTTGTTCTTCCAGGTGGCGGTTATGCCATGTGCTCAGACAGAGAAGCTGACCCTGTAGCTTTGACTTATCTGCAGGCTGGCTATCAGGCCTTCATCTTAAGATATACGACTAACAGAAAAGGAAAATGGCCAATGCCTTTGGAAGACTATGAACAGGCAATGGAAATAATAAAAGACAGAAGCGAAGAATGGGGCATCGATAAGGATAAAATCGTTGTTTCCGGCTTCTCAGCTGGCGGACATCTGGCCGCTGTAGCCGCTACCCAGGCGAAAAACAGACCGGCAGCTGCCGTACTGGTATACCCGGCTATTCTGAAAGACATCGTTGACATGTGTCAGCCGGACATGCCTTATCCATACCAGCATGTTACTCATGAAACATGCCCGTGTTTCCTGGTCGCATGCCGTGATGACAAGACAGTTGACATTACAAATACATTGAAAATGGAATTAGCCCTGGCTGAAAACAACATTCCATTTGAAAGCCATATCTATTCCTTTGGCGGTCATGGCTTCTCCACAGGAGAAGACTGGATCGTTACCAATGGTGTATCTGACAGAGTACCTGACTGGACTAAAGACAGTGTAGGCTGGTTGAAGGAGATCCTTGGCAAACTAACTTATCATGGTTTTGAAGAACCTGAACAGAGAGTGTCATTAAACGCTGACTTTGCACCTGTATTAAGCGTTGCCTGTTCCTTAGGCCATATCCGCAAGCAGAATGAAGAAGTACAGAATCTGTTGAAGCCAATGTACGACGGGATGGAAATGGTTGCCAAGGCCAGAGGCTATCAGTTGGAAGGGCTGTACGCTGTCTTAAGTAAGAATACAGTCAGTGAGATCCTTGAGATGTTACAGATGCCTGCTAAGAAAGTTAAGGAAATAGATACAGTACTTCATGGAATGATAAATGAGTTATAGAGGTGAATGTCATGCAGCGATTTACAGACGAAAATATCAGAGAATTTGAAATAAGACATAATGAAATACTTAGGAGGATTGCTCCTGAATGCACGGTTCTTTTAAAGAAAAATGGTGACTTTCCTTTAAACGGACCATGTAAAGTTGCCTTATATGGTAACGGGGCCAGAGAAACAATCAAGGGTGGTACAGGATCAGGTGATGTGAACGTTCGTCACTTTGTTACAGTTGAAGAAGGATTGGAGAATGCCGGTTTTGAAGTTACATCAAAATCCTGGATGGATCAGTATGCAGCCTGTAAAGCCGGGGAAACTGTCAGGTTTTATCAGAAGATAAGGGAAGAGGCAGAAAGAGATAAAAAGTCTGTTCTTGCAGCTGCTTTGGGAAAAACACCTGACGAGCCGGAATATGATCTGCCGGTTGATGCGGATGCTGATGTCTGTATTTATGTGTTAGCCCGTAACAGCGGTGAAGGTTCTGACAGACAGATGAAGAAAGGTGACTTTCTGTTAACTGATATTGAAGTAAGAGATATTATTCAATGTGCTGACAAATATGATAAGTTCATGCTTGTGCTGAATGTCGGAGGACCGTTAGATATTTCACCTGTCAAGGATGAGGTTGATAATATTCTGTTACTGGGGCAGCTGGGAACAGTTACTGGCGAAGTTTTAGCGGACATTGTATTAGGAAAAGCTAATCCATCTGGAAAACTGACAGCTACCTGGGCAAAGGCTGAAGACTACACTGTTATTATGGATTATGACCTGAATGATACCTGTTATAAGGAAGGCATTTATGTTGGATACCGCAATTTTGATGCAGGTGAAGCAAAGCCGGTATTTCCGTTTGGCTATGGCTTAAGCTACAGCGAATTCAATACTGAAATCATTAATTCTGATCTAACTGACAGTATTGTGACTGTCAGTGTCAGAATAACCAATACAGGTAAATACCCGGGCAAGAAAGCAGTTATTCTGTATTACAGCGCTCCACAGGGCAAACTGAGTAAACCTGCCAGAGAGATAGGAACATATGCCAAAAGTGGCGAACTGAATCCTGGCGAGAGTGAAGAAATAGTTCTGAAACTGCCTTTAGAAAACATGGCTTCCTACGATGAAGGAAAACATGCATGGATATTGGAAAAGGGAGACTATCTGATCACAATTGATGAAACAAAAGCATGTGCAGTCAGATTAGATGATGAAACACGTGTATCTTCAGCCAACTGTCTGAATATCAGTACGGGATTTGAAGACAGGAAGGAACATACTGATCCTGCCAGTGTAAATGGAATTCCTTTATTTACTGTTAATGCAGACAGCCTGACAGATATCGGTCATTTTGATAGAAGCAGGATTGCTTATCCTGAAAGAAAGGAAATTGATCTTTCCTCATTTACCGATGAGGAATTAATAAGAACATGTATTGGCCGATACGATCCTAACAGCGGTACCTCCATTATCGGTAATGCCGGTAACGTTGTAGCCGGTGCGGCTGCCGAAAGTGCTGATTTCCTAAGCGACAAAGGTTTTGGCAAGCTTGTACTTGCTGACGGACCAGCCGGACTAAGACTGGCAACCAGTTATATTCTGAATGAGAAAGGTGCCTTCGGTAATGAATTTGCGTCAGCTGAAAACATCGTTCAGTTCCTGGATGAACCGCTGAAATCTGCTTTACAGGCAAAAATAGACACGATGAAAAAAATAAGTGAATCTGCTCAGAAATACTATCAGTTTACAACAGCGATTCCAATCGGCACAGCCTTAGCACAGTCATTTAATCCAGAAGTTGCTGAAGTGTGCGGGGATATTGTTGGTGAGGAAATGGGAATATACGGTGTCAATGTATGGCTTGCTCCGGCTCTTAACATTCAGAGATCACCGTTATGCGGCCGTAACTTTGAGTACTATTCTGAAGATCCGGTCGTATCAGGATTAACAGCTGCTGCAATAGTCAGAGGTGTACAGAAACATGATAAGTGTGCCGTAACCATCAAGCACTTTGCCTGCAATAACCAGGAATATAACCGTTTCGGTTCCAACAGTATTATTTCTGAAAGAACATTAAGAGAAATATATCTTAAGGGCTTTGAAATCTGCATTAAGCAGTCTGCTCCTAAATGTATCATGTCTTCGTACAATCTGTTAAACGGTACCCATACCGCAAATCATTATGATCTGTTAACAACAGTTCTAAGAGATGAATGGGGTTTTGACGGTGTTGTCATGACTGACTGGGGCACAACTGATGACGGCTTTAACATGGGGATCCATGGACCAAGTGATTCCGCATTATGTATTATGGCAGGGAATGACTGGATCATGCCGGGCAATAATAAGAACTATGTAAGAATAACTGAAGCTCTTGAAAAGGGAGAATTAAACAGAGAAGATCTGGAAAAATGTGCCGGAAGGATCCTGGCACTTAGTAAGGAAATAGCATGATCAGTGCGGAAGCAAAATGGATATGTCATCCGAAAGATGGCAAAAATAATCCATTAATACCTGTATTCAAGAAGTCCTTTGAAGTAGATAAAGGACTTCTTTCCGCCATATTAAGCATCAGTGCACATGGTATTTACCATACACAGATAAATGGGAAAGAAGTAACTGACCATCTTTTTACCCCGGGTTTTACCAGTTATTATCACCGCATTCAGTATCAGGAATATGACATTACGGATATGTTGAATGAAGGTGAGAATCAGTGGCTTACTATGGTAGGGGACGGCTGGTGGAGATGGCATAATAATTTTGGATATACATTGGCTCTTACAGGCTCAATAACCCTGCAATATGAAGATGAAACAGTTGTAATATCAACAGATGAATCGTTTGATGTTACCACTGGAAAACTGCAGTCCTCGGATTACCTGAAAGGTGAAAGATATGATAACCGAATTGAATTAACAGACTGGGTAAAGGCTGTTGAATGCCGTGAACACACAGAAGGAATGTTAATTCCTAATGAAGGAGTACCGGTTAAGGAACATGAAGTGTTTGAAGGAAAGCCATTTAGAGACGCTTCGGGCAATCTGGTAATTGATTTTGGTCAGAACATTGCCGGCTATGTTTCCATGAGGTTTTTTCATACTGCTCCTGGGCAGATCATTCGCCTGAAACATGGGGAGGGATTGAATCTCGATGGTAATTTCTCCACCTCCAACTGCGATCTGGGAATGAATCCATTCCAGGAAATCACCTACATCTGTAAGGGAGCCGAAGTTGAAGAATATAAGCCATGGTTTACCTGGTTTGGTTTCCGCTACCTTCTGGTTGAAGGCATTGAAAACGCTGATTTCCAAGCCATCGCTGTTTATTCAGACATGGAAGAAACCGGTGATTTCAGGTGTTCCAATGAACTGATCAACAAGCTTGTGGAAAATGCCAGATGGTCACAGAAAGGTAACTTCCTGGATGTAGCAACTGACTGTCCAACCAGGGAAAAGAATGCCTGGACAGGTGATACAGCAATCTACTGCCGTACGTCTGCTTATTTCATGAATGTTAAGTCATTTTATGAAAAATGGCTGAAGGATCAGTCCATTGAACAGTATGCCAGCGGCAAACTGGGAATAACATTCCCATCAACTTCCAGCGTTCATAACATTGAGGAATTAAGAGAAGTTCAGAAAACAAGACCGGACATGGCGTTGGCAGGACCGATTGGTGACGGAAACATCGGCGAAGATTCAGTCGGCTGGGGAGACAGTTCAGTAGTTATCCCTTATCAGCTTTATCAGATGTATGGCGATAAGAAGATACTGGAAAACCAGTATGACACAGCTAAGAGATGGGTCGATTTCTCTCTTACCTGCATGAAGGAAGTAAATCCTTTATACAGGGACAGGGAATGGTATGTAAACGGCGAAGGTGATCTGATCTATGATACCAGGTTCCATTATGGTGAATGGAATGAACCGTTACCTCCTTCAAAGGAAGTAATTGAACTGTTTGCCAGTGGCGGTAAGCCGGAAGACTTTGTCAGATACATGGCCAGATATGGCAAACCGGAAACTGCTACAGCCTGCACTAAATACAGCTGTGATCTGTTAGGATACATGGCTGAGATACTGGGAAAGACAGAAGAGGCTGAATTCTATAGGAAAAAAGCTGATCAACTGAAATACTCTTATGACAGATATCTGATTTCCAAAGAAGGCATAATTCAGGAAGGTCATCAGGCTGCCTATGTACGCGCTTTGGCTTATGACATGGTAAGTGCAGAAAAGAAACCTCTGGTAATAAATCAGCTGAAAAAGGAAATTGAAAAAGCTGATTATCATCTGAACACCGGGTTCCTTTCTACGGGAATACTGTTACCGGTATTGTGTGATAACGGATTAACGGAAGAGGCTTTTAAGATTCTTGAGCAGAAGACAGCCCCAGGCTGGCTGTATCCAATTACTCTGGGTGCTACTACGATGCTGGAAAACTGGAACGGACTGAATCAGTTCAGCGCCAGTTTCAATCATTATTCTCTTGGTGCCGTCTGTCAGTTCCTGTTTGAATATGTGGCAGGAATCAGACCAGTACAACCGGGGTTCAGTGAATTTGAAATCAGACCTGTGATTGGAGGAAGCCTCCAATGGGCACAGGGAGAATATGAAACAGAATATGGAAGGATAACTTCTTACTGGCAGAAAGAAGATGAGCATGTCAGATTCAGGTGCAATGTACCGGAAAAGACAATATGTCATCTCTGCTTACCTGATGGTACGCAGAAAAATCTATCTGCAGGAAGTTATGAATTTGTTATATAGGGAGAATCATCATGGAAAAATTACCTTACAGTTTTAATGACAGTAAAAGAGAGATTAGCTTTAGCCGCTTTGATCTGCCTTCACCTTGGATAAACTATCTTTCCAATGGCAGAATGCATGCCTTTGTGTCACAGGCCGCAGGAGGAATGGTTTGGTGGCTTTCACCGATGTTATTCAGAGTGACCAGATACCGTTTCTTTAACTTGCCGATAGATTCTCCAGGCTTTTATATTTACATCAGAATGGAAGACGGAACTGTCTGGTCACCCGCTTTCCGTCCATGTGATACGAAAGTATACAAAAGAAGTTCCTCACATCACCCAGGCTATTCAGTATTTGAGGCTGAAAAGGATGGAATAAAGGCAACTCTTAAACTTTACATGGCGCAGGATGTTGATTCTCTCATCTGGGAAGTAACTGTTTCCAACCTGAAAGGTGAAACCGTTAACTGTGATGTATTTGCCTATGTGGAACTTTCACAGTTTCTTGCTCAGCAGGAAAACATACTGGGATATTATCTGAAATGGAATACCAGAGCTGTATTTGAGGAAAGTCTACAGGCAATCACTTATGCCTATACAGCCTGGATGCATCCTAGAAAGGATGATTCGCCGCTGGTTTATTTTGCTTCAGATGTAAAAACAGATTCGTGGTGCTGTAACCGAGATGCTTTCTGTGGAAATTATCGAGATGAGAGAAATCCGGTTGAAGTAGAAAAGGGCATTCTTTCCAATACAGAGTTACATGGCGGTGAACCATGTGGGGCATTACATAATCATCTGAGTATTGAAAAAGGACAGAGTAAGACAGTCCATTACTTTCTTGGCGTAACAAAGGGAGCACTTGAAGATTATGATAAGGCCATTAATGAAACTGAAGAAACGCTGAAACTGTTACGTAAAGACGGCTTTGCTGAAGAACAGTTTGAAAAACTGCAGGATTGGTGGGGTAATCAGCTGGATGTTTTCCAGTGTGAGATACCAGATGAAGAGGCTCAGAGAGAAATCAATATCTGGAATCCGGTTCAGAGTGTTCATACAGCCCGCTTATCAAGATCAATCAGTTCTGATGCTTCCGGTGTCAGAGGAATCGGATTCCGTGATACGGCACAGGACATGCTGGCTCAGGCATACAGGAAACCTGAGTGGGCAAAGGAAATGTTAAAGTATCTGGCTTCCCAGCAACTGGAAGACGGACATTCCGTTCATACCTCCTGGCCTGAAGACAGACGTCCTGCACAGGATATTACCAGATCAGATGACCATATTTGGATGGTATACCTGGCTTATGCGATTGCGGCAGAAACAGGTGATCTGAGTTTTCTCGATGAGGAGATTCCTTATCTGAACAAAGACCTGGTCACAGCTGGAGCAAAAGCTACCTTATGGCAGCATCTTCTTAAGGGAATGGAGTTTACGGAAAATCATCTGGGTGAACACGATCTGCCGCTGATCCTTTTCTCGGACTGGAATGATCATCTTGGACCTTTCGGCAGAAAAGGCAAGGGAGAAAGCATCATGGTATCCCAGCAGTACATCTATGCCTTAAGGCAGTTAACTGAGATGGCTGAATTACGTAATGATGATGAACATGTCCGCTTATTCAATGAACTGATACATAAACAGGAACAAGCCCTGGAGAATTATGCCTGGGATGGCGAATGGTTCTTAAGAGGTCTGGATGATGAAGCAAAACCTATAGGAACACACAGTGATGAACATGCCAGGATCTGGCTCAACGCCCAAAGCTGGATGGTCATTTCCGGAGCCTGTAAGGACAGGCAGATTCAGGCCATGGATTCAGCAGCCAGAGAACTGGATACCGGAATGGGATTACTTTTAAATACACCTGGTTATCCAGGCTGGCCAAGTAAGGAAGCTGCCATGGTAAACGGCTTACCAGCTGGTTATTCCGAAAACGGCGGTGTCTTCTGTCAGGCAAACTGCTGGGCAATCATGGCTGAAGCATTATTAGGCAGAGGTGATGTTGCCTGGAAGTATTATCAGCAGCTAATACCAAATAACGTGATAAAAAAGATTGGTGTTGATAAATATCATGGTGAAGCATATGCATACTGTTCTACCTTGTTAGGCAAGGATAATCCGGAATTCGGCAGGGCCTGCGTATCTCAGGTAACCGGTACGGCTGCCTGGATGGATGTTGTATCCACACAGTATCTGCTTGGTATCCGTCCAACGTTAAAGGGACTGTTGATTGACCCAAGCATTCCATCTTCATGGGATGGGTTCAATGTTGTCAGAGAATATCGCGGTAGAACTCTTAAAATAAGAGTACATAATCCGGAACATGTTCAGCATGGTGTAAAGAAAATGACAGTCAATGGACTTAATGTGAATTACGATAATGCTTATGTGACTGAAGAAATGTTGTCGGGAAAAGAAAACATAATAGATGTATTCATGGGATTCACCAGAGGTTAAAACTACCACTGATTCAGGAGGCTATCAGACAAATAGCCTTCTTTTTATATCCCTTGGTTGAATTCTGTTGTTTGGCTGAATTCTAGTGTTTTATGCCAGGAAGGTTTGGACATACCTATGCAGTATTGCCACATACTTCCCGGAAAAGATATTGACAAAATATTTTATTAAATAATAAAATGAATATAGAATATAAGGTTTGTAACTCGATAACTCCGAGGCTTATCCTTAGAACATTACGAATATTGACATATTCGATATTGTTTTAAGGTGGACTTGGAGTTATTTTTTACAACAACAATAATTTAAATAATTTAATAGAGAGGAAAGATAACATGATACAGTTAGGTGTTTCTTTGTACCCCGAACAGGAAACTGCTCAGCAGATTGAAGACTATCTGACTTTGGCAGAAAAGTACGGATTTACCAGAGTATTTACCAGTCTGTTTTCAGTTGAAGGCTCTAAGGAAGAAATCATTTCCTATTTCAGAGGATTGTGTGACGCTGCTCACAGACATGGAATGCTGGTCTATGGTGACTGCAATGCGCGTTTCTTCATGCAGATGGGTTGCAGTGCTGATAACCTGTCAGTTTTCAAGGAAATAGGCTTGGATGTTCTTCGCCTTGATCTGATGTTCAATGATGAAAGAGATGTGGCAATCGTCAATAACAAGGAAGGATTGTCTGTTCAGCTCAATGCCAGTCTTATTCCGACGGTTAAGAAAATAATTGAACAGGGCGGTGATAAAAGCAGGATCATCGGTTCTTACAATTTCTATCCATTAAGAAATACTGGCGCAGACAGTGAAGATGTTCTTAAAGCGAACCGTTTCTTTAAGGAAGAGGGAATAAAGACACAGGTTTTCATTTCCTCCACTACCCCGGGTACTCATGGACCATGGCCGGTATCTGACGGCTTGCCTACAATTGAAGATGACAGAGATCTGCCGATAGGACTTCAAGTCAGACATAATCTGGCGTTAGGCAGCGATGAAATGATTATCGGTAATGCCTTCGCTTCAGAAGCAGAACTGAAGGAAGTCGCTGATACAGTGAAACAGTGCTTTGTTTACGCGGAGGATAGACCATTCTATTTCCCGGGCATAAGAACACAGATTCCAATTGGAGACATTGAAAGAATACCGCTGACAATTGAACTGGCAGATGATGTAACTGATACTGAAAAGGAACTTCTGCTGGTCTTCAATAAACACAATGTAAGTGAATATACCCGCATAATCATCCGTTCAAGATGGGGCAGGATGGATTACCGTTTTACTCCGATTGAACCGAGAAAGAGTGACAGGGAGTTTTTCGAGCCAGGTGATGTCCTTGTTCTCAATGATCTGGCTACCCGTTATAAGGGGGAAGTCCACATCGTAATGAGAAGAATAAGAAATAACGGCACATTGAATTATGTCGGCAGAATTGCTGAAGAAGAAATGTTCATGCTTGATTATCTGAAATATGGCATGAATTTCGGCTTCATTACCAGATAAGGCCATTATATCCATTATGGATATGAAAAATATAATAATTAGAAAGGAGAAAATATGGCAAAAAATGAAAAAGACTATGCGGAACTTGCTTCCAAAATAGTCGAATTAATTGGTGGAAAAGATAATATTGTCCACGCTGCTCATTGTATGACAAGGCTGCGTATCACAACAAAAGATACCGGTCTGGTTAATCTCGATGATCTTAAGAAACTTGGTGTCATCGGCGCTCAGATGATCGGTGACCAGGTTCAGGTAATCATCGGCAATGATATTAACGAAGTCTATGATGCATTTGTTAATGCTTCAGGCGTCGCCAGAACTGCTGCAATTGATGAAAACCTGGACCCTGAACTGACAAAGAAGAAATCAATCAAGGATATTCTTGGTTCAATCTTCCCGGCAATCGTTGCCTGCGTATTCCCGATCCTGCCTGCTTTACTGGCCTGTGGTCTTTTACAGGCATTCGTCATCTTGCTGGTAAATCTGAAAGTAATCCCTGCTGATTCACCAACCCTTGCAACATTTACCTGGGTTTATAACGTAGCATATTACTTCCTGCCTGTTCTGGTAGGTTATGCTGCTGCCAAGAGATTCCATGTCAAAACTGCCATGGGTATCTTAATGGGCTTGATACTGGTATATCCTGATTTCGTAGAACTCTGTAAGGCAGGTGCCGGTGCTACTATTCCTCAGCCAGGCGGACCTCCAATGATCATACCTGGTACAGGTAATGCCGGCTTCCTGTTTGGCATGCCAATCTATCCGGCAACTTATTCAAATACCATCATTCCTATCATTCTGTGTGTATTTGTAATGGGGTATATTGAAAAGCTGTTAAACAAGATCATTCCAAAGGTAGTAAGATTTGTATTCGTACCTGTTCTTGAATTAGTTATCATGGTACCTCTGGCATTACTGGTACTGGCTCCATTAGGTGCAAGATTATCAGATGCCTTTGCAGGTCTGATGATAGGAGTAATGAATAGTCCGCTTGGAACGATTATCATTCCTGTCTTCTGTGCTCTCTATCCATTTATTGTAATTACAGGCTTGCACTTCAACCTGATGGCTGTTGCTATGGCTATAGGTACAAAATATGGCAAGAACCCGATTACACATCCTGCAGGATTCCTGTTCCAGTACACTCAGGCTGCTGCCTGTCTGGCTGTTGGTATTAAGGCAAAGAATGCTGACCGCAAGGCTCTGGCATACTCATGCGCATTCTCAGATGCAGTTCCTGGCATTTCTGAACCTGGTATGTACGGTATCACCTTCAAGTATAAGACGCCTTTATATGCCGCTATGATTGGTTCAGCAGTAGGCGGAATCATCTGCGTGCTGATGAATGTTGGCTCATATGCCGGTGGACCGCCAAACATTTTCACATTCCCGGTATTCATTAACCCACAGACTCATTCAATGGCTGACTTAACCGGCATGATCATAGCTGTAGTGGTTGGTGCCATAGTTACATTTGTTGCCACACTCTTCCTGTACAAGGATGAAAAGGCTGATGAAATCGACGCGAAAGGATAATAATGCCTAGATTTCCTAAAAATTTCCTCTGGGGCGGCGCTACCTCCGCCGCCCAAATAGAGGGTGGCAGGTGTGAAGACGGCAAGGGTTTAGGTCACCTGGATTATGTTTATTACCGTGGGCCTAAGATTCCATGCAACTTCATGCTGAAAAGAGACTTTGAAAAGGCGAAGGCAGAAGAGGCAACTCTTAACTTTCCTAACAGAAGAGGAATAGATTTCTATCACCGCTATAAGGAAGACATTGCCTTATTAGCTGAAATGGGTTTTAAGAGTTTCCGTATGTCCATCTCCTGGACCAGACTCTTTCCAACCGGCTTAGAGGATAAGCCTGATCCAAAGGGTGTAGAGTTCTATCACAATGTATTCAGAGAATTACATAAATACGGTATTGAACCTCTGGTAACAATGATCCACTATGAATTACCTATCATCTTTGTTGAAAAGTATGACGGCTGGGCATCACCGAAAGTAATTCCATACTGTGTTAAATATCTTAAGTTCCTCATTGATGAGTATAAGGATGAAGTAAAATACTGGCTCACCTTCAATGAGATCAACATGGTCACTGCTGTGCCATGGTTGGGTGGCGGAATCATCTTAGACCGTTATGACGATTTTGAGATTCCTAAGGGTTTCCGTCCATTTGGCCAACTGCCTAAAGACATGGCTAAAAGATGGGATAATTCAGCTCATCAGGCCTTACATCATCAGTTCATTGCCAGTGCCATGGTCGTAAAGTATGCTCATGATACGGCACCAAACTGTCTGATCGGCAACATGTTTAATTTACATCATCTGTATCCTGAAACACCATCTCCAGCGGATGGGTACAGGGCACATGAAGAAACAGAATATAACATGTTCTTCTGTGATGTCATGGCCAAGGGTTATTATCCAAAATGGATCCTGTCATACTACAGGAAGCATAATATTGAAATAAAGTGGTATGACGGTTACGAAGAGATCCTGGCAAACGGTAAGGTAGACTTCATTTCATTAAGTTACTATCTGTCAACTGTCGTAACAGCTGATCCAACCCGTCAGGAAAGAATAGGCAGCTTCATTAGAATGCTGAAGAATCCATACATTGCCGATTCAGAATTTGGCTGGCAGATCGACCCAACAGCCTTGCGTATTTCATTGAATGAATTAAGAGACAGATTCAACCTGCCTATCTACATTGTTGAAAACGGACTGGGTGCCTTTGAAACCTTAGGTGAAGATAAGACGGTACATGATGATTACCGTATATCTTATTTACGTTCACACATTGAAGCCATAGCACAAGCCATTGAAGACGGTGTGGATGTCATTGGTTATACGCCTTGGGGCTGTATAGACTTAGTATCATGTTCATTAGTATCAATGAGTAAACGTTATGGGTTTGTTTATGTAGACGCTGATGATGAAGGTAACGGTACCTATGACAGGTACCGCAAGGATTCATTCTACTGGTATAAGAAAGTAATTGCCTCCAATGGTGAAGACCTGGATTAGTTAAACAATATGATATAAAATTGGAAGTCTGCTGATTTTCAGCAGGCTTTTCATTTTGGACTTTGCAAAAGTATTGAAAATGATCTTATAAACCGAATAATAGTGCCTCTTTTTCAGCTGTTATAGTTGTATTTGTGTTTGTATTTATATAATATATATTTGTATTAGAGTATGTATATAAATACTTATACTAAATAGCACATGTAAACAATGAAAGGAGCCCAACATGGTAACATTTGATGAACAGACTATTATTAAGAACTATGCATTCATTTATGATCAGAGAGAAACGATAGAAGCAATTGCAGATGATATTTGCAAAAATGGTTTTGATCTGTTGTTTTTTACTTCTTCAGGTGGTTCAATGGCCATGATGCAGCCGTTTGAGCACTATGTTAATGTTTATTCTAAAATTCCGGTAGACAGCATGGTATCAGCTGATTTCCTTTTAACCGGATGTAACAGACTGACAGATAAGAGCGTAGCCTTCATGACTTCCAAGTCAGGTGATACAAAGGAAACGATTGCCTGTGCTGAAAAACTGAAATCAATGGGTGTAAGAATCGTTTCAGTATGCGGTGTAGAAAACAGTAAGCTTGCTGGACTTTCTGACTACAGTTTTACATATCTGGATGGCCGTCCTCAGGAACTGGTCTTCTATTTCATAATTGGAAAGATATTACATAATTGCGGCTATTTTGCCCAGTATCCTGATTTCGCAGACAACCTGAAATATTTGGGTGAAGCTCTGGCAAAGGTAAGAATAGCATGTGATGACAAGTGCCTGAAGTATGCTCAGGATTACTGCCGTGAACCGTATAATATCTGGATCGGATCTGGTGATCTGTGGCCTAATGCCTATTCATATTCAATGTGCGTTCTTGAAGAATCTTTATGGATAAGAACAAAATCAGTTACTTCTGCTGATTTCTTCCATGGAACATTAGAACTTGTTGAAAAAGATGTTCCGGTAACTTTGGTAATGGGTGAGGGTGTAACCAGAAGTCAGGATGAAAGAGTTAAGAACTTTGTTGAAAATCTGACAGATAAATTTACCTGTTTTGATACAAAAGACTATGAGTTGCCAGGCATAAAGGATGAATACAGAAAATATCTGTCACCGGTTGTAATGGCTGCCATTTTACAGAGAATAGGCAAGAACATGGAAGTAATAACAAATCATTCACTGGAAATCAGAAGATACTACAGAAAGAGTGAATACTAATATGAGAAGTGTCTGTGTTGGTGATAATGTCATTGATTATTACGTTAACAGCAAAAGAATGTATCCAGGCGGTAACAGTGTAAATGTGGCTGTTCACTTAGCCAGACTGAATAACGATTCAGCATATCTTGGTAACATTGGCAGCGATAAAATGGCAGGGGTCATTGTAAGAGCATTACAGGCAAATGAGGTCATTTTTGACAAATGCGAATACATTGAAAACGGTACGACCAAGCACTGTAATTATGAGGTAATTAATGGCGAAAGAACATTCATAGACGTGGATCTGGGTGAAAACTGGTCAGGACCGATGGTTCTTACAGAGGATAAGCTGAATTACATAAAGGGCTTTGACGTGGTGATTTCCAACTGTAATGCCAAAATGCAGGATGAAATGCATAAAATCAGCGACCTTGACAGGATATATGTTTATGACTTTGGAGAAAAGGACAAGTATCACGTCGATGATTATCTGGAAATAGTATGTCGGAATCTGGATCTGGCGATGTTTTCATTTCCAAAAACAGAACCGGAAATCTTAGTGAGATTTGCTGAAAGAGTGATGTCATTTGGCTGTGTTAATGTTCTAATCACCATGGGAAGATCAGGGCAGTATCTGATAAATGAGAATGGATTAGTACATGGTGAGGCAAAGTATGTTGAAGCTGTTGATACAATGGGGGCTGGAGATTCATTTCTGGCAGCGTTTGTATCTGAATTGCATAAATCTGGCTGGCATAAATCTGAAGTGTTAGACAGGGAAAAGATACTTAAGGCATTTGATGTTGCTTCTTCATATTCCCGTGATAACTGCTTAAACGGTGGCGGTTTTGGCTTTGAAGTAGATGTTTAGACATGAGTGAGCTGCGGCTCACTTTTTTTTGTACCGGATGATATAGTATTCATACAGGGGGCTGATATCTGTGAAGGTTTCAGGAAAAATAATCAGTATTATATTAGTCGTTTTAATGCTTTCTTTATGTTTCCAGCAATGACTTGTTGGCATTCATCCCACCGACTGAAGATCAATGGGTTTTCTGCCAAAATTTATATAAAACACTTAATTATGAAAATGATATTGTACCTTCAGCTTTCGCCGTCAGATTAATGTGTAATGACAAAGCCAGTAAGTTATTTAATGGTAAAAACCTGAGTGAATTAACAGCTTCGTGGGGTGAACCAATCAGGACATCAGCTAATGAAGTTGCCTACATGGGTTGTTTCTGTGATGATGAGATCGTCATTAAAACAGAAAACAACAAGGTAACCGGTGTAGATTATGTAAATATCTGTAAGGGAAGAATTGTTTCAGTTAATAAGAACGAAATTACGGTAAGTATTGAAATGCCGGAAAAGAACGGCTACATTCACAGTTATGAGATTATTTACAGCATGTATAACAGAAATATTTCAAACCAGGAAAAGGAAAAGTTTAAAGAAGGTAAGACAGTAATTGTTAAGTACAGGGGAATGGCATATGAAGCTTCTCCTTCAGAAATAGAAATCAGTGTAGTTGAATG
>JAFUCG010000121.1 GCA_017459795.1 Erysipelotrichaceae bacterium
CCGAAACCGTTGCTATGTTTTCTGTATGTTGGCATCCATATGATAGTGTTTTTATCATATGGTCTGTTCTCATTAAAGACGGTATTTCTTGGTAAGCCTAAAGGAAGAACTTCTTCCTTCCTGCACTTTGTACACCAGGTATAGAAATCTATGAAGTAAGAAGATGATGTAAGTATTCCATTGGCATCACCAATCAGTGACGTATATTCATAGGCAACCTTATAAGGATCACCATGTGTCAGATGTATTCTTACCTGATCTTTTCTCTGTTTATAAATGAACACGTTACCGTCAAAGATGAACTTGGCCGTGTTTTCATAATAAAGCCTCTTTAATACACTGGCTCTGTCATCACTGTGCCTGTAAACATATTCAACATTCTGATATTTTGGATAATCGTTAAAGTTTTTATTCAGATACCAGACTATCTTATATTTTTTATTAACTCCCTTGCTCAGAAAGTATTCAAATAATGCATATGCACTGTCTGAATAATCCGGTGAGCTTTCTAAGATAATAATGTTATTTAAAGGCATTTTTCTAAATGCCTTTATTAGTAAATCTCTTTTTCCCATGCTTATTTCTTCTTAAATGCAAAGTTATATGAATCTCTGCACATATCCTCCAGATTTAATTTGGCCGTCCAACCTAATTCATTCTTAGCCTTTGTTGAATCTGCGTAGCATTCAGCGATGTCACCAGGTCTTCTTGGGCCAATGACATATGGGATCTTAATGCCATTTGCCTTTTCATAGGCATGAACTATATCCAATACACTGTAACCTGTACCGGTGCCTAAGTTATAAACCTGTAAACCACCTTCAGAAGCTTCAAGTTTCTTAACACCGTTAACATGAGCCTTTGCCAAGTCAACAATATGAATGTAATCTCTGACACCTGTTCCATCAGGTGTATCATAGTCGTTACCCCATACATTTAAGTGTTCCAGTTCGCCTGTTGCAACCTTGGCAATGTATGGTACTAAGTTAGCTGGAATGCCATTAGGATCTTCGCCTAATAAGCCACTCTGATGAGCACCAATAGGATTGAAGTATCTGAATACGCAAACCTTGAAATCCTTATCTGCCTTGCAGAGATCCTTTAAGATCATTTCAACAAACAGTTTACTTGTTCCATAAGGATTAGTGGTTCCGCCAATTGGGCTTTCTTCGGTAATCGGTACTGTTTCAGGGTCACCATATACAGTAGCACTTGAACTGAATACCAATGACTTAACTTTCTTTTCCTTCATAACGCTTAACAGTGTTAAGACACTTGATACATTGTTAATGTAGTATTCAACAGGCTTCTGAACACTGTCACCAACAGCCTTAAAAGCAGCAAAATCAACAACAGTATTGATGTCTTTATTCTCATCAAAAATCTTTCTTAATAAGTCTCAATCAAGCATGTTGCCTTCATAGAACTTTACTTCCTTGCCAGTTAACTGCTTAATGGCATCTAAACCCTCAGGCTTTGAATTACTAAAGTTATCCAAGCCAACAACTTCATAGCCTGCATTCATTAATTCAACACATGTATGGCTGCCAATATAGCCTGTACATCCTGTAACAAAAATACTCATAGAACTACCTCATTTCTGCTTACTCATTTTATTCCACATAGTATAGTATATCATTGAAACCAGTTTATGGCTCCTGATAAAGTGTGTTAATGCTGTTTCATCACGCTTGAAATACTTGTTTCTGCGCCAGTTAGGGAAATTAATGTCCAGATAATCAAATCCTTTTGAAATGAACTCATTTCTAAGTTTTGTATCCGTTGCATCTCTGAACATGTAAATCTGCCAGATAACATTCATGACGTTTATGCCTTCAATTTCATCATATGGCTTAAACTGATAATAGCGGTTAACAATATCAAGAATTTTAAATATGTCAAAGTTTCTTCTAGTTGAAGTTGTAGTCTGGCTGCTTTCATGTATTACATAGTAGTAATAGTTTCCTTCCAGAAAACCGCACTTACTGTGTTTAATGGCTTTAGCCACAAACGGCAGATCTTCATACTTCAGTTTTTCCTCAAACTTTATTTCGTGTTTTTTAATAATATCAGTTTTAAACATCTTACCGCAAGGCCCAAATGAAACCTTGGTAATTATTTCAGGGTTTTCTTCCAGGGTTGCTGGTTCAAAGGTGCTGTATCTGGTTGATACCAGCCCTTCCGGTTTTTCCAGATACATGTTGGCATGAATGAAATCTAAGCCATTCTTTTCTGCAAACTCATAAAACCTTTCACAGTATTCTTCACTCACATAGTCATCGCTGTCTACGAAAGTAAGGTATTCACCTTCTGCTGCTTCAATGCCAATGTTTCTTGAATAGCCTATGCCCTTGTTTATTACATTATAAATAACCTTTAACTGAGGATATTTCATCTGATACTCATCAAGTATGTTCATGCAGTTATCTGGACTGCCATCATTAACCGCTATGACTTCAACCTCTTTCAAACTCTGGCATAACAAAGAATCCAAGCACTTTCTCAGATACTTTTCTGCGTTATATACCGGTACAATTACACTTACTTTTATCATAATCAGTTATTCTCTATGAAATCCTCTATTAGCTTAACCATGTTAGCCGTATTACTTACATATGGCTTTGGTTCAAATGTTTTACTTTTTTCAATTACTTCACCAAGATTGTCAAGATCAAGAGCTCCTAAGATGTTACCGTCATTTTCAAACTTCTTAATGATTTCTTCCTGGTGATCTCTTTCCGCTTCATGATATTTGGCTAATCTTGCAGCCGCAATTACCTTCTTGCCAGCCTTTAAGCCAGACATTATACTGCCTACTCCACCATGGGTAATAAGTAATGAACAGTCATTTATGTACTTTTCAAACTCCTGTTGTGAAAGCATCTTTAAGATCTTCATGTTCTTGGATTCATATTCATTACAGCCAGCCTGTACGATTACTTCTTCATTAATAAAGCCATCTTCAATGGCCTTGTCTACTGCCTGAAGTAATCTTAAGAACTGTTTGTCCTGTGTTCCTACCGTTACAAATACCATTAGTAGATCCAACCTCCATTTACTGCCTTTGGATATAACTCCAACATGCTCTCCCACTGTACAATAAACAAATCTGTATACTTATACAGAATCTTACCCGTTAAACTCTTTGAATGGATGTTGGCAAAACTGTCAACATAAATAACCTTACTGCCAAAGAAATGGCCAAAAAGGCACATTGGCACCGCTGTGTGTACACCGGTTGTAATGATGTACTGTGGCTTTATTTTGAAATACAAATACAGACTCTTTATTACATTGATAGGTGCACCTAAGATATAGGTTCCCATATGTGATCTGGTTACCCCTAATAAATAATCTACCCTGCCCTTATAAGTATCTTTCAGCCATAAAGTAGAGCCATCTTTCTCAGTAATGATATGGTAATCATACTTATCAAACATGCTCTTCAGCTGTAACATTTCATTTAAGTGTCCTCCTGAAGAGGAAATAAACAATACCTTTTTCATTTATCCTCCCCAAGTTCTAAAGGCTTTCTATCAGGTTTTCCCATTCTGTCTTGATTGTTTCTTTACTATACCTGTGGCTGACTTCAAATGCGTGCTTGCCAAACTGCTTTCTGAGTTCAGAATCACTTATTAACTTCAGTGTCTTATTACAGTAATCCTCAATGTCACGACCAGAAATTCTATACCCATTCAAATCTTCTTCAACTATTTCATCTACACCAGGACATTCATATGCCACTATTGGCAAGCCAAAACTTACGGCTTCCAGTAAAACAATTGGTAATGCCTCACTGTGTGAAGTCATCATGTATATTGAAGACTTGCTTAAGTAACTGTTTATGACATCCTTACTCTGAAAGCCATGAACAGTAACATTATTCTCCAAGCCATATTCTTTTATCTTATTTAGAATATCCGGTTTCTGCTCCCCATCGCCAAACAGATTTAAATGCCATCTGTCGTCTTTTTTACAAAGCTGATTCATTATATCGATTAAATCTAAAAAGCCCTTACGTTCAATTAAACTGCCTACAGCAATCATGTTTTTCTCTTCCAGAGTCGGATACTCATCAGGAATGAAATCAATGATGTTTCCTATCGCCACACAACGGCAGTTAACGTAATTACTGTAGTGTTCATTTATCTGCTTGGAGCATGATACTAAAACATCAAGGTTTTCGGCAGATTTGACAACCTTATCATGCTGGCCTTTAACAACTTCCCAATGGTTATGTTCCCATCCAACCTTTTTCGTTTCAGGCTTACCGTACTTCCCTAAAAGGTTATTGAAATACAGACGTGAAGAAATGATGACATCAGCGTCACAGTATTTAATTGCTTCTATCATTCTGTGTTTTTTCAAATATAAGACCTTGGCACTGATGATACCTTCTTTTATGATTGAGGCAATATTAAAAGCTTTCAGAGCTTCCTTGAACTCTTTTCCATTTGGTTTTAACTCAGGTATCAGGTATTTAACCTTTACCCTTTCATCCAAAGGAAAAGCAGGCTTTTCCAAAAGCTTGTACTCGCTGATGATTTCAACTTCATAGTCATCGACTAATAAGTTTGCCAGGGAACAGATTGCTTTCTCGATTCCCCCAAATGCCAAATGTAAGGATAAAATAGTTACTTTATTCATAATAAAATTATATGTTCTTTCATTACTTCAAGTCAAACCAGTTTATGACTTAAAAGCCGGGTTATCTTTCAAACCCGACTTCATCATTAATTCTTTTCTTTAATTCGCTTTTTTCGGAATCACTTAATTCCAACGCTGCCTTTTCCGTTTTAACTGATGATTCAATCAGTTTCCTGTTTTTTTCAACGAAATCATCATAAGAGCCAATTCTTCTGGCAGGATTACCGGCCACAACAGAATTACTATCAACATCTTTTGTTACAACGGCCCCGGCTCCAACAATTACGTTATCACCAATGGTGACACCAGGTAAGACGATAGCGTCTGCGCCAATGTAAACGTTACTGCCTATTTTTACCTTTGCCATCTTTGTATAGCCTGTAGCCTGTTTCATACTGGCATCATGCATCAGAATTCTGGCATCAGAAACGGTAACGTTATCACCAATTTCTAACAGATAGGCGTGCACCTTGTCAATCTTACTGGTGTACAGAAAAACATTAGAACCTATTATTGCTCCTCTTTTTCTTAGGTCATCAGGATCAGCGTTTCCTCTGATGATTTTTACCAGTTTTTCCTTGACAGTTGACATTTTACCAGACTCCTAAATATTCCCAGTTCTTACCATCGAATGCGTTCCCCTTTACATGATACCATGGACCCGGATGGAATTTATAGCCATTATTTGTATAAACATTCCAGTCATATGAGAAGAAGATATCCATTCCATTTGACTTATCGGCACTTTCGATTGCCTTACCGGTATATGGGTTAACAGGATTTTCAATTACATCTTCACATGCCAAAGTAGGAACATCAGCATTAGTCATGAAGGTATCATCGATCTTGAATTCATTACTGTTGAAGTCCTTAACCATTAACAAGCACATTGCATGGCTCAGGTCTTCATCATTTGGTGCGTAATACATCTGATCAAACTGCTTCAGATATCTTGAGTGGTCAGAAGCAAGTACGATCTTGGTATTATCCCAGACACCAAGTTCTCTGAGGTAGTCGAACCATTCGCCCAGCATTCTAAATGCCAGTACATTTACCTGATAGTGAATTACGTGCTGAATGGTTTCCATCTTCATTTCAATGCCATCAATTACATACTGTCCAGGGTAATTAGGATATGCACTGTTATCAACTTCTCTGGATGGTAAGTATTCTGGCAGCTGCAGCATGTTAGGTTCATGAGTTAACTCACTGCACATTAATAAGAATGTACCCTTGTCGCTGTCATTAGCACCGGTAATGTTATTGATGTTCAGCATTTCATAATAGTTATCGTTAAATGTTGAAGTATTGCCTGTAGCGTGATACTGGTCAGTGATGATCTGAGTTACGCTTGTTGAAACAGCGTTGTTGTTGTAATTGCCATGATCGTAAATAGATTCCTGCAATACTAATGGGCTTGCCTTATAAAGGCTGTAAACAAACAGATTTCTCTGTAAGATTGCTTCCTTATCCTGAGAGACATTTGAGAAGAAGCCCTTCAGGTTATACTTCTTAACATTTGGTAAATCATCATAGATCTTTAAGTCACCAAGGTTAGAGTAACCGGCATATGGTGGGTCCAATACTGTAACATCGTATCCGTTATTGTCAAATAATGTCGGTAACACTTTCAATGCCTCATTATGCTTATCAGGCAGTAACATGTCATCTCTCTCATTCATGGCCTGCGGTATGTATTCATAGCCGCCATACAGACCAGGTGCGCCAAAGTTAGTAGCGATACCGAATGAAACACTGTTTGGGTAGAAGGTAAAGCCTTTCCATTTTTCAGCGATATCAGGGAATTCCTGGAAAATGTACTTAACATATGGTCCCATGCCTCTGTCTAACATGAAGACGATGACATTTTCATGATTCTTACTTAATGAAATGTACTTTTTCTTATGACTTTCAATTGTCTGAGTATCAAAGCTTGTATTGTTAAAGATCTTTGTGGTGTTAATCAGATTCATTGAAGTCATGATGATAAATGCACACAACACTGTAATGAAGCCATATCTGACAATATTACGGCCAAATCTGAATAAGAGGTATGCCGCTACAATAATGGCAACCCAGCATAAAATGTTTACGATATATTCAGTGACTGAGTGTGCCGGCATTGTATCAAATATCAATGTAGCATTAAGCATGCTCTGGTTTTTACCAAATACCATGTAATCTATGATTATGCCTAAAATGACCGCAATCAAGCCATACTCAAATAGGCCCTTATACTTGTCATTTGTCAGATAGTAGAATACTGACATCCATAATAAGAAGAAACCTGCCGCAATTAATGCACAGTTGAATACATACTTGTTAGGGTTAGCTACATTACTGAAGTTAACGAATTCAACAGGTGATGAACTGATTACACTTGAAGGTATCAGTAAGCCCATGATGACAAATAACAGTAATGCACTGATGACATACAAACTTCTGTTTGACTTGAAGTTTTCATAGAACGGTTTCCTATTCTTAAACAGTGGCTTTGCCAGTTTAAACAATAACGGTAATAAGAAGATTACAATAAATCCAACTGAGATCATCTTTGCCTTTGGTGTCTGAACCTGTCTGATGCCAAAGACGAAGATACCGCTTAATGGAGACATTAATGTACATAGTAATAACATGAAGCCCTTAGGATTCTTCATTTTAAGAACTATGTTCTTACAAAGTGAGAATACATTGTTTAATGTCCAGTAGAATACTAAACCACTTGGTGAATCATACAGGAATACCAAGAAGAACAAAGCCATTACCAGTAACTGAATCTTAGTCTTCAAAGGACTGTTCTTTGTATAAATTGATGCACTGATCAGGTTGATGACTGTCATTAAGATAGGCAATACGTTTATAACGAAGCCACCAACAGTAAACATTGCGTCAGGAGCACCTAAGTCTCTGATTGGACCAAATGATGCATCCTTTAATAATTCTAGTTTTGAAAGGAAGTTATAAGCCGCAATGAAGAAAGGTATTTCAAGCAGTAATGACATTGAACCCTTCAAGGCACTTAAAGGACTGTAGTCATTCTGCCGGTAATATGTATTGAGCATCATTACTTTTTCATCACCGCTGAATGTTTCCTTTATGTGCTTAATGCCCTTTTCAAGGCTCTTGGCTTTCTGGTTTTCCTCTTCCTGCATCTTGTCTGCTCTGTTATACAGAGGCAGGACAAGAATGTTTATGATGAGTGATAAAACTATGATGGCAACACCAGGACCTTTTCTGATGATGTTCATAGCCTGTGAGAAGATCAATTCAAATAACAATTCCAGAGGTCTGATAATAATCGTATATAACATATTAAGCAACCTCCTTATTCAATTCTTCATATTTCTTTATAAGATAATCTACAGTCTTGACTGCGCCTTCGCCCTTATTGGTCCAGCACTCGTCAGAAATCTGTTGTCTGTTCTTCTTAAGTTCTGTTGAATTTAAACATTCATCAATTACTGATTTCATGTTGTCGAAGTCTTCTTCCTTCAGCTGCATGCCAATCTTTGGTAAGATGCTGAAGTTCCATAACGGCTCATCAAGCCACCAGGCATCGTATGGTGCCTTATCAAATGATGTATCTGCGAACATTACCGGTCTATCGAAAATGAGGAAGTAATCAAAGATGACACCTGAGAAATCTGAAATCATGATGTCTGACTTTCTCAATACTTCAAAGTTGTCGTTATCCCTGTTCCATTCGATCTGTGGATACTTATTCATTAAGCCATCAATCATTTCCTTTTCACTGGTAAATGACTGTGGATGAGGTCTAACTATTACCTTGTATCCGGTTTTTAATACTGCATCAAGGAATTTGTCACCAAACTTGCTTAAGATGGCACTCTTGCCCCATGATGGAGCAACTAAGACAGTTACATTATCTGACTTTGGTAACGGTTCAAGATTATTAAGTCTGTTCTTATTGACATCCATGTATGGCAAGCCAACATTTACCATGTCCTTAGCCGGTAAGTTTCTTAACTTTTCCAGATTTCTGATCTGGTTGATCTGATAGTCACCGCTTGTCAGTATGGCATCGTAATAATCTACGCCAAAACATCTGTAGAGTGTCAGGTCACCTACAGCGTGTGGAATGTGTACATAGTAATTAACATCCTTTGAACGTTTCCACTGATATACGTCCAAACCAGGTGTTGTTGATAAAAGAATACAGGCATTAAGCATGTTTAACTTGGCAAAGCCCTTATTACCTTCACCAATGAATTCACACTTTACGTATTTATAGTTTTTCTTTAAAGCCGGATCATCTTCTGATGAAGTATAGAATACCAATGGTATTTCTCTTTTTTCAAACTCATCACAGATCGGTTCAAAGACATTCCAGTATCTCTTATGGTCACTGTAAATGACATAAGGTATCTTGTTTTCATTCTTTTCAACCTTACCGCCGCTGATAAAAAACTTGAACTTCATAAAAAGATTTCTGAAAAAGTAAATGGCAGCGCCAATTACACCAATCAGAATCGTAAATAACATGCTCCCTGTGCCTGGATCAATATATAAAAACATCCTAACCCCTCGATTCAATAAAAAACCATTTTATATATTATCACTATTAGGAAGTATTTATCTATAAGAAACAGAAAAAAAGGGCTTAAAAGCCCTTAATTTAACATTATTTTTTAAAACTATCCAAATCTGTAGCCGCAAGCACTGATGATACAACAATGATCACACCACAGACAATGCTCTTAACATCCGGTACTGTATGTAACAGAACAAAGGCAAATACGATTGACCATGCTGCATAGGTAATGTTAAGTGCCATGGCTTTTGACGGGCCGATTTTGGCAATGGCCTTATAGTAGAAAACATAAGATGCCGTTCCAAATAATGCTGATGCAGCTATGATTCCTAATTCCTTTGAAGGAATCAAGGTCAAGGTAAAGTTCCAGCCTTTTAAAGCTGTAATGATGACAATGCCATAGAATAATGCGCTTGTTAACTGCCTGATCTGTAAGGCCTGTTCATCAGTAATGTCAGGATCCTTCAATCCATAAGCACAGATTACTGCCTCAGCTGCCCAACCCAGGCAACACAATAATGCGCAGATGAATCCCAATACAACATTAGAACCAACTCCCGCTGGAGTATAGCCCATCACGATTACACCAATAATGCTTATCATTAGGAATACTATCTGTATCGGCTTCATTTTTTCCTTGAGGAAAATGTAGGAAAGAACTACACCGAATGCTGGAAACAGTGATGAAATGATTGCGGTATAGGCAGGACCGATATAATTGATTGCGGCAACATAACCGCTCATTCCGATAGGGCCGCCTAATAATGCTCCTAACACTATGAACTTGCCGCTTTTGGTCTTAAGTGCCCTGACAACCCTGCCAAGTTCTTTCTTAATTCCCATGTACAGTAACATCCATAAAGATGAACAGGCATCATGCACAAATGTACTGACAAATGGTGCTAAGGCTATTGCCTGTTCAGTTGATAGGAACGGTGCGCTGCTTAAGGCAACTCCCAATATGACTGTATCCAGACCCCATAATATGCCAGCAATGATTCCTGAAAACATGTTATCTGCCCTCCAGATACTTACTGATGTTCTTTTTTAATCTTACATATCTGTTATAAGCATAGTCTTCCATCATCTGACCATCAAAAGGCACTCTTGTCTTACCCCATAATGTCCATAAATAATCAAGGTAAATCTTATTGGCAATGAAACGCTTGAATTCATTTTCAGTTGCTTCCCTGCCGAAGTATTCTTTTAATAGATAATCATCCAGTTTCTCGTCATAATCGGCTTCTATTGATACATCAGCCAGATCCCACATGGCATCATTCATACCTGAATACTCCCAGTCGATCAGATATAATCTGCCGGTTTCTGACAATACCCAGTTTTCACATAATGAGTCACAATGACATGGAACCTTCTTTGAAACCCCAAATGAATCTACTTCCCTTTTAATGGTTTCTACCTGTTGTTTAACAAGCTGGTAGTCATCATACATTGAAACATTGTTCTTATAAATGACCTTTTCATAAAGATCAGCCATTTCAAATACTTCAAATGGAACACCTGTATCCTCACCGCAGTTATGCAGTTTACTGAAGATTTCAGCTACCTGTTTAACATGTTCCGGTTCTCTCATTAATTCAGGTGTCATCGTTATGGCACCCTTGATGTATTCGGAAATCTTTGTTCCATCAGAACCGAAGTAATATAGTTCAGCATCAACGCCAACCTTATTTGCCAGTCTGGTGCTCTTTTCCTCATCACTTCTGACGATCATTTCCTCAGTTCCTTCACCAGGAATTCTGAAGACATATTCCTGACCATCATTTGTTACGACCTTGTAGGAATGGTTTGTCAAACCACCCAGTCGTGTGATCTCCTTGTATCCTTCCTTATGAAGAACACGCTTAATTAATTCAGCAATGTATTTAACATCACTTTCAACTACTTCACTTCTCATTAATTACCCCACAATACTACTTACATGACTTAAGAGCCTTGCGGCTCTTAAATCGTTTATTTAAATGCTTTTTTAATTAATCTTCTTTCTTTTTCTTCTTTGTCATTAAGAAGCAGAGAGCAAATCCTGCTGATAAGATGACACATAAGATGATTCCGGTAACCAGATTAATTGTTGTTCCATCAACTACAACGTTACCGCCACCGAATAACTGACCTAAAACAGTACAGAATGGAATATGTGTGAAGTAACCATTAGCGAAATGAGTTACCTGTGTAGCTGTTTCAGAAATCAGACCTGAATCCATAGCCAGACGGTTCATGATTGGTGCTGTATAGGCATTTGAATAAATACAGAAGATAGTCATGATGACTGTTGTCAGATATGACTTTAATACGTCGCCCTTATTAACTGCAGCTGCCCACATTGAGAAGAATACGATGAATGTCAGGTCAGCTAATGGCATTACCTTTGAGCCAGGTAAGAATAATGCTAATACGATTGCGGTAGGAACCATTAAGGCTGCTACTGCCAAAGCTGTAGCGTTACCAGTACCGATAGCTGGGTCCAAACCGATGAACAGCTTACGGTTAGGTGCATGCTTCTGTAAGAATTCCTTAGCACCATCAGAAACTGGTACTAAACCTTCCATTAAGATACCGATCATCTTTGGCTGAATGTACATAGCTGCAGCTAAGTTTACACCAGTCATTAAAGAAGCTGTTACATCCATACCGGCGATTAAGCCCATGACTAAACCTATGAAGAAACCGATGAAGATAGGTTCACCAAAGATACCAACCTTTTCGCTCATTTCTTCTGGTGTCAGATGTACTTTGTTTAAGCCAGGAATGTGATCCATTAACCAGGCAATTGGCTTACCGATTAGGCCCCATTCAGCGTAACCAGGAGCATATGATACGATGCCAGGGAAACCAAAGAAATCCTGCATCTGATCAGCTGTCCAGTCACCAACCTTGATGTTGATCATGTGACAAGCTGTTGCGGCTACTAAGCCAAGAACGAAGCTTCCTGATAATAACTGAGTGATCATACCACCAACGATTGCTTCCCAATAGTCCCAGATGTTAACTGATAAATGGTTGGTCCAATTGAGAGCTAACATGATCAGGTTTGTAATGATTCCGATAGGAATGAAGATCAGACCGATCTTAGAAGCCCAGCCGATTGCTGAGAAGCTGCTCCATCCGATGTCTACGAATGTTAAGGCACCGCCATACTTTTCACCTAAGATATTGGCTGCTTCACCGATACCGGCAATGAAGAAGTCCAGAATCAGGTATACACCAGTTAAACCAACTGCTACGGTAATACCAACACGTAAAGATTTTTTAAAGCCCATTCCGAATACCATTGACAGAACGAACATTACAAGTGGTACCATCAGAACGGCACCTAAATTGTAAATAAACTGAGAAATAGCATTAATAATATTCATTTTGTTTATCCCCCTCTAGTGCTATAGTAAGTTTTCTTTTTTCAGGTAATCAACGATCTCGTCAACAAGTTCGTCAACGCCAATGCCTGTTAATAATGGAATTCCATTAAAGATTGGCTGACCTACGTCCATCTTTGTTACTGCTGTTGCAACAACAACATCTGGATGTGTAAGTCTGACATTTGATGCCAGATCAGAGATTCTACCTGTAGTTGTCTTACAGATAATGTCTCTCTTTTTCAGAGCTTCCTGTAATTTCATGGCTGCTAAAGTAGATGTAGCTAAAGCTGTAGCGCAGAATACAGATACCTTAATTGGTCTTGATGCCATATATTTACCCCTCCTTGTTTTTCATATGTGTAAATAGGCAATACTCTATTTAAA
>JAFUCG010000122.1 GCA_017459795.1 Erysipelotrichaceae bacterium
CAGCGTTACCCCTAAGAAAACGAAAATTGAAAAGAACCGCGGCAGAAGAAAGATCTATAACGGCATCATGGGATTCATCATCTTCTGTGCCCTGCTCGGTGTAGTATCAGGTGTCAGCGTCATCAAGCTCATTCTTGACAAATCTGACGTCGTACTGGACTTAGCCCAGTTAGGCAACTCAGAAGTATCATTCATCTATGATGATCAGGGTAATGAAATTGCCCGTCTGGGTATGGAAGACAGAATCAACATTACCTATGCTGACATGCCTCAGAGTTTGATCGATGCATTCGTCTCAATTGAAGACTCACGTTTCTTTGAGCATCCTGGCTTCGACCTTCCTCGTTTCGCCAAGGCCTTCCTGGAAAACATCAGAACCATGAGCTTTGGTCAGGGTGGTTCTACGATCACCATGCAGGTAATTAAGAACAGTTACTTTGCGGTAGATACGATCGCCGTCAGAGAAGGTGGCGAAGGTATTGCCCGTAAGGTTCAGGAAATCTACTACTCATTAAAGATCAATAACCTGATTTCCAAGGGCAAGGTCATCGAGTTATACATCAACAAGGTAAACTATGGGGCCAATACCCGTGGCGTTGAAGTAGCAGCTGACTATTACTTTGATAAGAGTGCCAAGGATCTGACCCTGGTTGAATCAGCAATGCTGGCAGGGCTGGTAAATGCTCCTAACAGCTATAACCCATATTACAATCCGTTATTATGTCAGGAAAGAACCTGGGAAGTTCTCTATCAGATGCATTACCATGGCTACATTACTGACGAAGAATATGAACTGGCCAAGAAAGTTGACGTTACCAACCTGTTATGCGGTGTCAAGAGCAATACATACGGCGACGGTACCACTATCAGAAATCAGGCCTACATTGACGTAGTAATCAAGGAACTGGAAGACATTTATGACATTGATGTCTACACTGATTCAGTAAAGGTATACACAGCCATGAATCAGACTGTTCAGGAAACATGTGACGCTTTGGCAGATGGTGATATCGTAGAATTCGCTGACCAGTACATGAACGCCGCAGCTGCCTGTGTACAGAATAAGACAGGTCTGATCGTCGGTATCTTTGGCGGCCGTAATTATGACAGAGCCAGAAAGTTCAACTACGCTACTGACTCAAGACTGAATCCTGGTTCAACTATCAAGGCAATATTCTCTTACCCACTGGCATTTGAATACGGCGGTTTGTCAACAGGCTCAACCTTAACCAGTGAACCTGTATATTACGAAGGTACAAATGTCCGTGTAACAGAGCACAGCTTGTATTATCCAGGTGATGTATCAGCCGAATGCGGTGTTGCATCATCATATAACATCTGTTCATTAAAGGCCTTGAGAATGGCCAGACAGAATGCCAGTGACGATGTCATCAAGACTTACTTACGTGGCATTGGCTTCGACCCTGAAGTTGTAGAAGCATTTAACGAACAGTTCGCAGTTGGAGGAATGGGTTGTTACATTTCACCATTACAGCTGACCGCTGCCGGCGCGATGATTCTGAACTCAGGTAAGTACATTACACCTCATACAATTACCAGAATTGAGTACATTTCAAGCAATAAGGAACCAATCGTTCCTCAGTATACAGCTAATCAGGTTATTTCTCCTGGTGCAGCATGGTTAACAAGCCATCTGATGAGAGTTGCATGTAACCAGCAGTATCAGACTCAGGGTGACGTAACCGTCGGCTTCCGTCTTGGTTATTTCTCAAGATATAACGGCTGGGGTTATGACTTCTATGGCAAGAGCGGTACCAACCAGTTACCAGATGCCTTATATGAACAGTATGGCTTTACCTGGAATGCTTCAAAAGACCAGTTACTGTTAGTATCTAACGGTGACTACACTACAGCCTGCTGGGTAGGCTATGACTTAAGTAACTACTTCGATTCAACGACATACGTATCACAATATGACGTTAACCTGAAGAGAGACTCAAGAATTGATGGCGCGATCATGGAAGCCGTTGAAGAAGCATACGGCTATCCGACAAATGAAAATCCAAGACCTGCTGAAGTAACAAGCATCAGATTCATCAGAGGTCTGACTCCTTATACTTCCCTGCCTTCATACGCTGATTCACAGTATGAGACATGGGGCTGGATCTTAAGTAAGTTCGCAACTGTTGAAGCTTACAAGGAACCAACAATTGAATCAATCACTACAGCTACAGCCAGTGTAAAGGATCAGACAATTACAGTTAACTATACTGTTTATCCTGACGAAGCTAAGCTGAAAAAAGATGAGACAACTCAGACATTTACCTTAGGCGGCAGAACCTGGAGTGGCAGAAGAGTATACAGTCCTACCTGGATTGATGGCGTCATCCAGTACAATATTGTTATTTCTGATGAACAGGGCAACGTACTGGTACATGAGAAGACTGACCAGACTTCATTCACATATACCTTACCGGAAGTACCTACCGAGGATACAAAGCTGAAAGTTGAAGTATACTACGCATACTCAATTGCCCCGGTACAGTCAAATACCATAACAAATGAAGTTGTCATCAAGGGTGTCAAACCGGTAGAACCGGAGCCAACTCCAACTCCTACTCCTACACCTGCACCAACACCGACGCCAACACCAGCTCCTGATCAGCAGAACGCATAAAACAAACAACCTGAAGCAATTGCTTCAGGTTTTCTTATGGTTTAATCCTTAACGTTGAACATGACTCGGTTAATGAGCTGAACGGTCGGCTCTCTGCCAATCATCTTTACTAAGCTGTCAACCGCTGCCCCACCGTTTTCAATCAGCTTACTGACATAATCATTTGTAAGCTGCTGCTTCTCACTGTAGTCGCAATAAGGAGCCTTCTTTAACAGGTCAATGTAAATGTTTATGTATTGCTTCGTTAATTCCTGATGAATTCTCTTGGCTCTTACACCCTTCTTGGCGATGCAGCTGGAACGCTTGTAACTGTCATACCAGCGTGGCGCACTTTCATAGTCGGTAAGATTCTTTACCTTGTTTCTTAATTCATCAAATTCAGACAAGTCACAGCTCTGATTGCTTGAACGATACATTTCCAGCATCAGAGTATCGTTTGATAAGGCATGAATAGCATCGACATTGCAGAAATCTAATTCCTTGTACTGTGGCGAAATGACAACTGTCTGCATCTTCATCAAACCTAACATCGCTCTCATTTCCATGGTAAAGAAAGAGCCTACGCCAATGATGGAATAACTGTGATTGTAAAAGTGATACATGCCCTTATGTATCTCCTGTAAATCTCCCATGTCCCTTTCTTTTAATACGTAATCCTTTTCAATTATCTGCTTAATGGTGTTGATCACTATTCACACCCCCTTTGTTCATTATCCATATTTAATCACAAAACAACAAAGCTTGAAAGATAAATCATAACAAAAAAGGGGTTAATTTTACCCCTTGTATCTGCACTGCCCGTAAAATGGGCATTTATCGCACTCCGGACGCTTGCTGTGGCAGGTATAGCGGCCAAAGAAGATCATCAGATGATGCAGTTTGCTCCAGTATTCTTCAGGAAACTTCTTTCTGAGTTTCTGTTCCGTCTGATCAGGAGTATCTGTTTCCTTAGCCAGGTATAAGCGTGCTGCAACTCTGTGAACATGAGTATCTACAGCTATGGCCGGATGCTTGTACCCTTCTGAGAGGATCACATTGGCGCTTTTACGGCCGATTCCCGGCAACTTCAGCAAATCCTCCATGTTGTCAGGAATGATGCCTGAGAACTCTTCTATTAGCTTTCTGGACATGTTGACTACGTTAGTAGCCTTATTGCGATACAGTCCTATGCTCTTGATGATTTCTTCTATTTCCCTGTAACTGGCCTTAGCCATTGCTTCGGCATCCGGGTATTTCTCAAATAATACCGGTGTGACCTTGTTTACGGAAACATCGGTTGTCTGCGCTGATAACATGACCGCAACCGCCAGCTGATATACGCTTTTATAATTTAGCTCACAATGAGCTTCAGGATACATTTCTTCCAGTTTCTGGTAAATGTAAAGCGGTTCGATCTTCTTATTTGCCATTGTTACTGTTCACCAGGATCCTGTCGATGTAATTAAAGCTTAATTTATTTAACTTGAGAGCTTCTCTCAATGCCTTGATTACTTCCTTCTTGTTATACTTGTTGATCCATTCTGCCAGCATGACGGTCTCAGGCTGAGACAATGGACGGCCGAATTCATTTTCAAATGTCGCAAACAGGTCATCAGGCAAGCCGATCTTTGGCTTTTCTTCAAATATGCCGGAGATGTCATAGACGATCTTGCGGTTTCTTGAAACGATCTGTAAGTATTCCTTCTGACACAGGTCCATGACGATCTTATCGATCTGTTCTGTTTTCAGATTTGTCTGTTGAGACAAGGTCTCTATTGTAATTGGAATTCTGAATTCGTTATCATAATCTATCATCAAAAGGATCATTAACTGATTGCCTGAAAGCTTGAGATTCTTCAGGTTCTCCATGATCCAGTTTCTGTGTGAAAAGTAATTTTCCTGATACCACTTCTTCATAATGCCATCTCCTGTAAATTTTACTTATTTTCATGCTTATGCTAGAATTCTAATGAGGTGTATATTAATGCTAAAACGCGGATTATTCTATACAATAATTATCGCTATGATAACTGTAGCCACATATGTGGTTTATAAAGACAATGAAGTTACCACCATGGTAGTGCCAATGGAAAACATTGAGTTCGATACTACCCCTAACTTCACTGATAAGACCATTGATGATTACATTCTTTCTTCTGGACATACCGTTTACGTCATTTTCTACGACAGTTACGATTCCAACAGC
>JAFUCG010000123.1 GCA_017459795.1 Erysipelotrichaceae bacterium
AGCACATCACCAGTTGGCATATTATGCGCATCCGCATATCGTTCTATCAGGAAAAGGAAAAATTCCATCTCTTTACTCATTCTACTCACCTCTGATATATACAGAATTTCTTGGATCTCCAGTCACTTTTTCTGCTTCCCATAACTCAAATATAGCTCTCGCGGAGAATTCCCACATTGCCAAATCAGCATCTTCTAACATTCGATGTGTCTCAGAGGTTAAAAATTCTCTTGCAGCATCCATTTCATTATAGCCATATTTATCCATGATACGTTTAATGACATCTTTATTGTAATAGTCTAAAGAATAGCAAGGTAGTTTTGTCATATTTCAATTCCCTCTTTATACTGTAACAATGCAATACTCTTTTCTGTTTTAAATGTATATTGATCCTTCAATTTCTGAGGAAGGAGGCGTTTTATTGTTTCATCCTCATCATACATACCATCAAGAAACAAATCAATTACTGGAGCTGTTTGATCATTTGCAACTGGGCCAATGATAATGTCCCAATTGTTCTCAATAACCTCTCCTTTTCTGTTAGCAACAACAAATCTGAGCCAATTAACATCAGGCTTATCAAAGACTAACATTTGTAATGAAGCTAATGCATCATCTTCAATTTCGTATACAGACACATATCCTTTATTCTGGCGTAGTCTTGCGGCAGTTCTTTTAGCCCACTTGGAGGCTTGTTCAAAATCGCTTGTTGTGTAGAATCCTTTGCCGAAATCTAGCTCTCTTTGGACTTTCAAAAGTCTAGGATTCTCAACTTTTATATTACTCCCATGATATAGCAACATTATAATTTACCTCCTTTTTTAAATTATATCATATTTGTAAAAGCTTTAACGCAAAACCGAAGAAGCCCCACCTCTAAGCATTAGCGAAGATGGTGGGAGTATGTCACTAGAAGCAAAGGCCACAGATCATCTGCAGCCTCTTGTTCGGATCTCAGTAATATCATCAAATATGTACTGAGTCTTTCCTCAATACTTTCATATATTTATCTATTTTCTCTTGTGATAATGATACCGTCTCCCCTTCATCATTTGAATCAACTATAACGATATTACCAAATAGAATATCAATCAGCTGACCGTTATGGTATAGAAGTTTGTTTGCTTCCGAGCCATTCAACTTCCCTTCTTCATTGATGACCACATCAGCATCATCGAAGATGTAAGGCATCTCGAAGTTCCCTTCTACAAGCCTTTGTAACTCCTTATAACCATTATTGAATTCAATAACTTCAGGGGTATAACCAGGTTTTACAATGATACCTTTAATCATCATTAGCCACCTGCATGAATGATACCCTCTTCGCCATGACTTTTAACTGACCATTTACCATTTTCAAGTAGCCTTTTATACCTACGGCTATGGCATCATCTGTTTTATTGTCAGCAACTTCTGCCAATCCACTCCAGATATAGACGTCCGTCTCCAGTTCAGGGGTATCACCATTCAAACATTTGATATGCATCTTATAGGTCAACTCATCATCTGCAGAATCATCAAAAATACATTTCCCAATGATATTACCAATTAAAAAAACACTGTTTAACATTTTAATCTCCTTTTCCATAGAAAAGCCATTACCTGTTATGATAATGGCTTCTTTGTTTCCTTATTTAGCTTTAATTAATCTTCTTCAGCTGAAGCAGATGTCTGTTCTGCATCATACAGATTGTTATAGGTCAGTACCTGCTCAGCCATGATCTTACCGTCATTAATATATCCTTTTATATTAACAATGCTTCCTGCAATGACCATGTCCGTGCAGCGGTCTGTAAGACAGCAGTCAACTTTTACAGCCTTGTTTTTTGGCGTAAAAGTGAGCAAGGCAAACTTGTCAAATGAAAGCTGAGCAACTACCCCTTCAGCTTCAACATAGTTTACGTGAATACTGTTATTCCAGGCTGGCAATATGGTTACCCCCATTGCTCTGCCATTATTGCCCATATGACCTTTTACACTTATCATGTCACCTTCTGAAATGATATCCAAAGGCACATTGGCATGTCTTAAAGCATGTACTTTCACACTTGCTGATGTGCCATTAATAAGTGTATTTATAATCAGATCACTGGTATCTGTATCTACAGATTCTACTTTTCCCGTTAATCTAAAGCTACTAGTGTACGACATTCTTAGTATTCCTCCTTATGTCCATTTAGTACTTAAAAATAATAAAACCAAGAGTTATCCGTTTAACTATGGAAATCTCTTGGCCTGTATACTTTCTGTACACTCGCTTTGACCAGAGTCTCACGGGTATACATTGCGGCGATATCCGGCAGCTCAGTTTTTAATCTGCCCGTATCAAGTGAATTGCGGAAATAAGCATCTTTCAGCTTAAATTCCCATTGCGAGCCATCAGTGAGTTCAATCATGTTGAACTTGTCCCCGGACTCAATGAATGACTCTTCCAGATCCTGTTCTACGACCCTTGCTATCGGTTCAAGCGCCTTGTAAATGGACAATTGAGCCAATGGATCAAGACTGTAGATCTCGTGCAGTAATGACTGTGTTTGTGCTGTATAGTTTTCTGACATATAGCTAACCACCTTCCCTTTCCTTATGCCTTAAGCACAAAAAAATACCAGATGGTAACCTGTCAGCGAACATGCTGCATTAAGTACTAAACGCACTGTTAAGTTACTAATCTGGTATTTATACGATACTATTATATATCATATTCAATTACTATTCAATAATATAAAAATAAAGCAATCCACATCAGGATTGCTTACCAAGCGCACGCATCGAACGTGGTCACCCCAGTGCATTGAATACATCAAGGCAGAGTCCATACTTCTTCTACTTGGCATTCTAATTATAGAATATTATATTGACTGTGATAACCTTTTTAGAATAAAAAGGGGAATAACTGATATTATCCTCCTATATTCCCTATACCATTACAGGTGTGCTGCCTTTATATAATATAGTAATTGCTTCAGATGCCTGTTCCATTGTCAGATGTGCTAAATCATCTGCCCCGTAATGGTTAAGGCATTTTTTTAATCTTTCTTCAGGCATTTTATCCTGAAGGATCTTTATCTGGTTATCAGTAGCGTAAACAACATCATTACTGTCAGTTACATCTTTCTGAGCGTATTCTGCATCTATGATGTCACTTGCCTTTTTTTCTACAGTAATAGGTGTCTGATTAGTCATGTTGCCTGTCTTACCATTGAATTCTTCCTCAATATACATACCGCTGAACTCATTAGGGAATGCTTCACGTAAAGCAAATACTTTAGCACATTTCTCTATCATTACTGCAGGTTTATCAGCCCATATGCTCATAGGTTTGCCATCTTTATTGACCTTGCAGTATTCATCTAACCTTAGCTTAGCTACCTTAGGATGAGAAATGCTCTTACGGTATACTTTCGCCCAGCCACCTACTAATTTACAGTTTGCTTGGTAAAAACAACCGTCAAGTTCTCTTACATTACCATCCTTGGTCTCGATGATAATACCAGACTCAATACCGTCATAGTCAGGGTTCTTATCTGCTCTTTTAAAGTAGACATCCTTCCCTACTACCATCTGGGCTGCAGCAGTGCCGAACTTTATCAGATAGGCTTCTCTGTTGAAAGGGTCAAGTTTATGTGATTTACATAACGAACCGAACATGAAAAACTCCTGTTCTGTAACATTGCTGTTGTCACAAAGGTACTTCTTTACTGTATCCAAATCCAATCTGACTTTGTTTCCATCAAAGGAAACATACTCAATCAAAGACATTGTGTTTTTTTCTGCCATCTCTTTTACCTCCTTTAAAACACAAAAAGGCAAAAATAAAAGATCTGGCCTTCACAATATCCTTATCAAGTACTACTGATACCTTCAAAAGATCTTTAGAATTCCAAATCTGATATTTCTGCCATCTATATTATATATCATATTCTTTTAATATAGAATGTTTTTTCATAACAATTCCTGTACTAATATGCTGCATTTCACTCTGCTGAGTTTTGTATTGTCACCTTTTAGAAAAGCAAGCATATTCGCAGGCTGAGCACCACATGTCTTTGCCATTTTATATTTTGTATATGATGTATTAAGCAACATTTTTCTTACGTTATCTTTAAACTCTGTATCGTCTTTTCTCAAATTAACACTTATAAATGAAGAGTAAAATTGTGAAAAGCGTTCGTCTGTTTCAAAAAATGACAAATAGTCTTCTGGTACTTCAGCGCATAAATCTGCAAAATACTTCTTTAACATCCTGCTCTTCCCATTTGAATAACAATACATAAATAACGGATAGTATAGTACAGAATTTCCGTTTTGTGTTTCTAAAAATAATTGATCAACATCTGTATTTTTACACATAGAATGTGTTTTAACATATTGCCTACTATATGTTTGTAACGATACAGTCCTCATGTTTGCACCTCCTGTAATAGCAATATCACGAAACTCAACTCATTCAATATTATTTACAACTATTTCAGTATCCAGAGGGCAAGTTATCTACAATACATTTTATTCCATTCTTTTTAAAATGATAATGTGAAATGAAGCTGATGACACAGTTTTCAGCGTTGTAAAAGGACAGCAATTGTTTTCCAATGTTCAGTAGTAATGCCATACATCATTTATAGAAAAGCAGAATACCAGCCATTATCTTTTCACTATTCTCTTCAATACATTACAACTACGATTATTTCTTCTTTTTCTTTAGTAAATATACAATGCCACCCGCTGTCACAACTGCAACTCCAAAGGCAATCGGAATGATTCCAGCAGCAGGTTTCTTCTCCGGCACACTCTCACCTTCAGCAAATTTTG
>JAFUCG010000124.1 GCA_017459795.1 Erysipelotrichaceae bacterium
CCAATGGTGCTTATTGCGTCCCTTATGATGCAGCCAGGCGTCTGAATATCCCTTATCAGTTATTTCAGCATTGATAGGGGAACGGTATCCCTGGTAATACTTGACACCATTCAGGAATTCAACAGGACTGTATTTTGACAGATCATGCTTTAAGCCCTGGGAGTATAAGCCCATCTTGAAACATAGTTTCATGACCAGTAGCTTATGTTTATTTATAGTGGTCAAGTGACCGATGAATTTGTTAGCGGTGTTCATATTATTATCTTATTCGTTTACAGTTCACTAAACAAGTGAATTTTGGTATAATTGTAACGATATGAAAATCAGAGAAATAGTATTATTGATCCTTACGATTGCGTTGGATCAGTTCAGTAAGTATTATGTGGCTTCCAAAGTTGCCTTGCATGAAAGTGTAGAAGTCATCAGGGATTTCTTTTACATAACTCATACCAGAAATACGGGGGCAGCCTGGAGCATGCTGGAAGGCTTTGGTGTTGTTTTCATCATTTTAGCCGGCTGTGTTTCCGCTGGAATCATTTATTACCTGATAAAGGATAAGAAATTAAGTGAATGGGAAAGAACAGCCTACATCTTAGTGTGCGGTGGGGCCATTGGCAACATGATCGACAGAATCATTCACGGTTATGTCATTGATTTTCTTAACTTCTACATATTCGGATATGATTATCCGGTATTTAACTTAGCTGACAGTTTCCTGGTAATAGGAGTAGCAATACTTATCATTAAAGTTGTATTTAGTAAGGAGTAAAGATGAAAAACATACATATCACAGTTGATGAAGATATCAAGGGTGTACGCATAGATAAGGCCTTGTTGAGTAAGGTTGATTTTTCCCGTACAAGATTACAACAGCTCATTGATGAAGGTCTTGTTACTGTAAACGATGAAGTCGTCAAGAGCAATTACAAACTCAGATTAAATGATGAGATTGAAATCGAAATACCGGAAAATGAAGAATATAAGGTTGAACCGATCCAGATGGATCTGGACATCCGTTATGAGGATGAAGATGTCATAGTCATTAATAAGCCAAGAGGTCTGATCGTTCATCCAACCAGCACAACAAGTGAACCGACACTTGTTAACGGTGTCTTATACCATTGTCATGACTTATCCGGCATAAATGGGGTAAACAGACCTGGTGTCGTACATCGTATTGATAAGGATACTACCGGTTTGATCATCATGGCTAAGAATGACAGGGCACACCTGTTCCTTTCTCAGCAGCTGGCTGATAAGACAATGAACAGAAAGTACTATGCCCTGGTTAATGGGGTAATACCACATGATAACGGTACAATTGATGCCCCAATCGGCAGAGACCCTAAGGACCGCCAGAAAATGGCAGTTACCGATAAGAACGGCAAGGATGCCGTAACCAAGTTCTTTGTTCTTGAAAGATTCAAGAAACATACCTTAATTGAATGTCATCTGATGACCGGACGTACTCATCAGATCAGAGTACACATGTCATACATTGGTTATCCAATCGTAAATGACCCTAAGTACGCACCAAGAAAAATGAAGGGTAACGGGCAGTTGTTACATGCCTTTGAACTTACCTTCATTCATCCAACAACTTTACAGAGAATGACCATAACCTGTCCTCGTCCGGATGATTTTGAAGAATATCTGGAAGAATTAAGAAAGGGGAATGAATAGTGCCTCAACAGAAGGAAGTCTGGGAATTACAGTTAATGCGTTACTTCATTACGCATAAGGCTTATACCCAGGTCAGATTCGTAAATACAGTCAAGGACATGCCTGAAGAAAAGGACATCTGGCTGGCCAATCCGAATGCCACATTCAGTGTCATTCACATTACCAGAAATGCCCAGACGTTTAATAATGCCCGAATGGATCAGATCAGGGCACAGGCAAATTCCTTATTTAATATATTAAGACGTCAGGGTCAGGTGTTAGACATATCACTTGATACCGAAGGCAATTACATCGATAACGGTGAGATCACCAGCATCGTCATATATCCAGGCTGCAAGCTTCCAGATAAGGTGTTAAGCCCATTCCCGGATCTTAACCTTGTGGTATTCGATGTTGAAGACGCCAATACAGAAGTTAGCAAGTTACAGACCCAGGTCAATGACTACGCAATGAAGAATAACAATGTCAGAGAAAGACAGAAAAGAGAAATAGCACAGAGCTTTTCCAAGACATTCATCATTGCGGCTGCGATATCAGTAATCATTTCAATAGCCAACTTCATCATTTCGCGAGTATATGGTGTAAGTGAAATAAGTGCCTCAATTGTCCTGGGGTCTTACTATAAGGCGTTTGTCGTCATCTTCCATGACTTCTGGCGCTTGTTGACAGCCGGGTTCAGCCACAGTGGCATCTTCCACATCTGGTGTAACCTCATCGCATTATACAGTGTCAGTAAGATAGTAGAAGACAGATTAGGGTTTGTTAAGACCTTCAGCATTCTGATTTTATCGATCATCATTGGTAATGTCTGCGTGCTGGCTGGGGATAAGAACATCGTAGCCTGTGGCTTATCTGGCGGCATATATGGATTGTTTGCCGCAATGGTCATACTGTTCTGGCAGGCAGGTTATTTCAAGGTACCAGCCCTAAGAAGAAGCATTCTCAGTACCGTTTACATGAACATCCTGATCAACTTCTTGCCAAATGTTTCCTTACTGGCTCATTTGGGTGGCTTTGTGACAGGTGCCTTGTTATCACTGATATTCTCAAGTGACAGCGAGAAGGCCATGAAGATCAATTCTGCCATCAGCGGAGTAATCATTATTGCCGTATTAATATATCTGTGCTACCGTAATTTCTATTTGAATACAGCTTATTATGGTACTGACATGGAAGTTGCCAAGATATTCGAAAACATGGGCTTCAAGTCAATATCAGAAAACATAATTACCAAAGTTACCGCGTACTATGGGAGGTAAAAAGATATGAAACGCAAAAACGTACTTGATTGGGACAGTTATTTCATGGCACTTGCGCACTTAAGCGCTGAAAGATCAAAGGATCCAAATACAAATGTTGGAGCAGTCATCGTTGATGAAATGAACCGCATTGTTTCCATTGGCTACAATGGCATGCCACGTAACTGTAATGACGATGAATTCCCTTGGGAAAGAGAAGGGGGCTTCTTAACAACTAAATATGCTTATGTTGTTCATGCCGAGCTCAATGCGATCCTTAACTCTCCAAGACCGGTTAACGGCTGTACGATTTATGTTTCATTATTCCCATGTAATGAATGTGCCAAGGCCATCATTCAGTCAGGAATTAAGAAGATCGTTTATGAATCTGATAAATACGCTGAAACAGACGGTGTAAAGGCCAGTAAGAAAATGTTGCTGGCAGCGGGTGTCCAGCTTGTTCAGGCCCCATTTACCTGTGATGTCAAGGTAACAATAACAGAAAGAAAATAAGCCCAATTAAGGGCTTATTTTAGTATTTGCGATATGTCTGTTTCCAGATACTTTGGATCTTTTGTCTTGAGGTAATTGATCGTATTATCTGTCAGATAGCGTGGGGTGCTTGCGCCAGAGGTAACTGCGATTCTATCACTGTCTGTCAGATCGAAGTTCTTAAGGTCAGCTGCCGATTCTATCTGAATTACTTTTTCAATACCGTTAAGTTTTCCTAAGCGGGTAAGCTGGGCAGTGTTGTTACTGGCTGGATCACCGACAATGATGAGTGTATCGGCGTCTTGAAGATCCATGACAGCTTTCTGTCTTTGCCTTGTGGCATCGCAGATTTCTTCCAGTATGATGGCTTCAGGATATTTTTCCTGGATGTGATTAATGTATTCCTTAGTATCAAATACTGACATCGTAGTCTGGTTGGTGACCATGATCTTATCATTTGTCAGATCCAGTTCATCAATGTCCTTATTGTTAGTGACAAGGTGAATGCGTTTACTGATCGATAGTGCCGCTTCAGATTCCGGATGTTTCTTTTTACCAATGTATATGATGTCATAGTCATTGTTCAGGTATTCTTTTATCAAGGCCATGTTTTTTAAGACATATGTACAGGCCGCATCAACTAAGATCAGGCCTTTTTTAATTGCCTTGTTCTTGACTTCCTCACTTGTACCATGTGCCGTAAAGACAACGACGCCATCATCGATATCATCCAGTAGTTCTGACTTGCTTTTGAAAGGATCCTCTAAGGTTATGACACCGAGATTATTAAAGGCATCAACTATGTAACGGTTATGAACTATCATTCCCAGAACATAAATTTTCTTGTCAGGATACTTGTTGACGGTATCCTGAACCATTCTGATGGCTCTGATAACGCCCTGGCAATAGCCGGACGGTACAACGCGTTTGATTTCCATTTTCATCACCAACTTCATTATAACTTAATTGCTTCACCAAAAGGTGTTAATATGGTAATATTTTAGCATGAATATGGATGGTATTTTATTAGTAAACAAACCTTCGGGAATAACCAGTCATGATCTGGTAATGAAGGTAAGAAAAAAACTCATGACTCAGAAGATCGGCCATACGGGAACACTTGATCCATTGGCTAACGGGGTCATGATTTTAACGGTTGGTAAGGCAACAAAGATTCTGCCATACATTACCAATCACGATAAGGAATATGTAGCTGTTTTGAAACTTGGAATCAGAACAAATACCCTGGATGTTACAGGCGATGTTCTTGAAGAAAGAGAAATAAATAAAGTCACAGAAGAGCAGATCAGGGAAGTCTTCGAGTCATTTATCGGACCGCAGAAGCAGGTACCGCCAATGTTCTCTGCTAAGAAGATCAACGGCAAGAAGTTATATGAGCTTGCCAGAGAAGACATTGAAATAGAAAGGGAAGCCTGTGACATTGTGATTCATGAAATGGAATTGCTGGACTTTAACGGTAATGATGAAATAAGGTTCCGTGTCAGCTGTTCAGCCGGCACTTACATAAGAGTACTGTGTGAAGATATTGCTGAAAGATTAGGTAACATCGGTACCATGAAGCA
>JAFUCG010000125.1 GCA_017459795.1 Erysipelotrichaceae bacterium
AATAAAGCAATAAAAAAGCTGCTTTGAGCAGCAGCTTGTGAAAGCGTTGCGGCTGTCAGGCCATCGCTGGACGAAGGTCCTGCGCAACAATAGGCCCTTACAGGGCTTTAGATACCACCAATTTTATTGGTGGTTATGATATGGTCACTGAGGTTAAAAATGATAATTCTCGCTCTGCGTCCAACAAAAAAAAGAAAAAAATAGTATATTGAAAGTGTAAAAACGGGTGATGTTATGGATCAAATCAAAATTGGAAAGTTTATAGCTGAACAAAGAAAGGAAAAGAATCTAACGCAGAAACAGCTGGCTGACTTGTTGGGAGTAACAAATAAATCTGTTTCCCGCTGGGAAACAGGGGTAAACATGCCTGATCTTTCTTTGTTTGTTCCCCTCAGTGAGGCGTTGGATATCAGTTTAGTTGAATTACTGGAAGGTAAGAAAATAATGGAAGATAAACAGGATAGATTGGAGAATAGTTTGAAGAATACGGTTATCTATTCTGGAAAATCAATAAAAAAAGAGAGACGTAGATTTTATATACTGATTCAGATCATAGTTGTAGTATTGGCCGTTTTTGCGACATACAAGATCAGCTGGTATTCAAATGAGTTGGGAAAAAAGAAACTGTTTTATGCGATTGAACAGAAAATGAATATCAATACTGTAACTGACATCGTTGGCCAGGCAAACGGAAGTACGGCCTTTGGTACTTATGAATATGACATGATCGATGGCAGTAAGATAAAAGTGCTGTGTATCACTCCAACGGTAATGGATGGCGACACTTCAATTGTGGTTCCAGACAATACTAAGGTCATAGCGGTAAAGGAAAAGTCAAAGAATGGATCAGAGAAATGGATATTACCTCCTGTTGAGGGCACTTATGAATCTGATGATGGTGATTTAGTCATTCTGTTTACCGATGGAAAACTAATTGTAGAAAAGGATGAAGCCGGCTTACTGCCAGAAAAAGAATATAGTTGTTCTTTTGTTGATTGTGATTCAAAGAATAATTCATTTATTAAAAATGGTTATTACTTTTACATGGATGATTCACATACAACTGAAGAAGACAACTACATATATGTTCATGAAGGAAAAAACGGTGATTTGGAACTTCGTTTGTATTTCGCTGATATGATTACTCCATATGGCGAAGTATACAATGTAAATCTATTAAAGGGTAAATAGGTTCTGGTATTTAAGAAGGGGTAGTAATGAGTATTTTCAGAATGAAGTTCTCTAAAACAAATGTAATTTTATTATGTACCCTTATTATGCTATTTACGTTGATAGTAGAAGCTTTTCTTGTAAGGAAAGCTTCTGATGAATCTATTAGGAAAGTACTCAGCAATAAGGGTGGCGTAATAATTGTTGAAGGGCCATACGATAATAAGCCTAAATCAGGTCTACTGGATAGCAGTGAGTATGAGAACTATAACAAGACCATTAAAAGTGCTGTCAGTGAAATAGAAGAATCATTTGATGTTAAGTATGTTGACTATCATTATCATAAGAAATTATGTAGTGGAAACGGAAATGATAATAGTAAAGTCTTTTTTGATGAATTGGGAACATACATAACATATGTAAAAGAGATTTCCCAGGCAATTGTTGACGATGAGATAAATGATTTACTGATAAACTCAGATAATGAAAACTTAATAGAATTTTTACCATTATTGTATCCGCCGATTAATCTTATAGGTGATGATGATCCATATTTGATGGAATCCAGAAGTAATAAAGCATTGAAAGTCTATAACGATAAAATTAATGGCTATAATGGCAGATACTTTACAAAAGAAGAAATAGATAACGGCGATTTTGTTTGTATATTGCCGATCAGTTATTTTTGCTGTTATGATGCCTTGGTAAATAATACAGATTATCCTGATTCTGTATATAGTATTTCTGATGATTCTTATTCATCCGGCGTTAGACCAGTTGAATTAGGTGATGAAATCATTTTGGTTGATTATTTTGTAAAAGATAATGAACTTATTCATGTCAATTCTTATAAGTTCACAGTAATTGGTTTTTATTCAAATGAGAATGAATATCATGAAGCAATTTATGTACCAAATAATGCAATAGCAAGAATCAATGATGAACAGGCAGCATTGATGGAAAAATATGACTGTACCATTCAAAATAATTCTTCAAATGGAAACAGTATTTCCCGAATCGCCAATATTACCAAATCTACTTATACGGGAAGAGTCAGAATTGAAGTAAAAAATGCTGAGGACATAAAACCAATAGGAGCACTGATTAAAGAAAGTTGTGCTTCTATTGAAAATGTTAAGGTCATAACCAGTTCTAAGGAATATGACCAGATCTCTGCACCAATAAAAAGCCTTAATAATATTTCTCTGATAGCGTTAATCATCGTTAATGTCGTATCGCTGATAATAGTGTCGTTAATACTATTCTTAAATGTCAAAGGCAGAATGAAGGAAATCGGGCTTTTACTGGCGCTTGGCAAAAGTAAAAAAAAGTTAGTTTCCGAAATGATCAGAGAATATTCACTTATAGCAACAGTTGCCATGATAGTTTCATTTATAATAGGAAACAGCATTTCCGGCACGGTTTCAAAATATCTGGTCAATAATTACAGAGTTCCATCAGTTAATGCCGAAACACATTACTATGATGTCTCACAAAATGAGATGAAGGACAGTTTTAAAATCAATCTTACAACTGAAAATGCGG
>JAFUCG010000126.1 GCA_017459795.1 Erysipelotrichaceae bacterium
CTTAATACCTTACCTTCTTCGACGCAGGCCACCCCAAAATCATGAATGCCCATGTCAGCTAAGGTTCTGGCAACTTCAACGGCACCCTGACCATAACCGTCAGCCGTGACAATGGCAAGTGTCTTTGTATCGCCTACATAATCAAGCATCTGTCTTACATTGTATTTCAAATTGGATAGTGATATTTCAACCCAACATCTGCTTTTATTCATTTGTGCCTCTCTTTAAAGCTATGTCTATCAGATTATTCAACAAGGTCGTATAGTCCATTCCAGCTCCCTTGAAGCTGGCTGGATATAAACTATGGGAAGTGAATCCCGGAATCAGGTTAATTTCATTGAATACGATTCTGTCGCTGGCAAAGAAGTCTGCACGACCCAGTACGTCACAGCCCAAGGCCTTGTAAACAACCTTGCTTAAACGCTTTACTTCCTCTTCCTGCTCCTTGCTTAAGTTCTTGGTAGGAACATAGATGTTTGTCTTATAGCCGTCATACTTTTCAGCGTAGCCATACATTTCCGTTTCAACAACAATTTCAAAAACTTCACCGACTGTATCATCACCCATGATGCCACAGCCTACTTCCGTACCGGAAATGAATTCCTCAGCTAAGATCTTGTCATCGTACTTGAAGGCATCATCAAAGCCCTTAACGAAGTCTTCATGATTTGAGATCTTATGAGCACCGAATGAAGAGCCTTCCTTACTAGGCTTAACATAGAATGGCAAGCCCAGCATCTTGACGAGTCTGTCATACAGTTCATCAGGATTGTGATAGTCTCTGCGGTGTAAGGCAACATACTTGGCCATTGGTACACCATAGCTTTCAGCGATGAGATGAGTGAATTCCTTATCCATTGCCATGGCACTGCTGGTTAAATCGCATGATACACATGGAATGTTGGCTAACTGACATAAACCCTGAATGGTTCCGTCTTCGCCATTACGGCCATGTAATATAGGTAAAATTACGTGTACATATACATATTTGTTATTTTCTATTTCATAGAAACCATGATGTTCAGGATTGGTAGAAAGAATGATTTCGGTATTGTCAGGATGCTTTTCCCAATCACCGTTTTCAATGTCGCTTACCGGACCGCTGTAATGATACCAGCATCCTGAAGCGGTAATGCCTACCATGTATACATCATATTTCTTATCCAGGTTGTTTAATACTGAAGTTACAGACATAAGGCTGACTGGGTGCTCATGACTCTGTCCGCCAAAAAGAACTGCTAACTTTATGCTCATAACTAATCCTCCAATTGATCGATCAGATCGTAGAATCTTAAGCCGTTACTGGCCTTAAATAATATTATACTATTATCTTTCATGATTTGTTTTAAATCTTTGACAAGTTCATTACGGTCATAATAGTATCTGTTTTCAATGCCCATTTCATCAAGGTGATCATGCAGATTTTTCATCTCCTCACCAAACAGGAATGTGTTCTTGAAGTTTCTGAAGTCGACCTTGTCAGCTATGGAGCTGTGCAGCTTGTCAGATTCATCACCAAGTTCAAGCATATCGCCTAAAACTGCGGTTTTCTCGAATGATTCGTCATATTCTGAGAGTAACTCCAAGGCTGCTGTCAGGCTGCCTGGATTACTGTTATAGGTGTCATCTATGATCGTAGAATCCTTAATGATTCGTAACTGGAGACGATGTGGTGTCAATTTTACCTCATCAAGTCCCTTCTGAATGTCTTCTGCGTTATAACCTAACATTCTGGCGATGGCAATGGCACTGCAGGCATTAATGATCTGATGTCTGCCTAATATAGGCAACTTGAACATTCCTTCATAAGCGCTAACTGTGAATTCCATTCCCTCTTCGCCAAAACGGCTGCTAATGATTCTGATGTCAGCGTCTTCATCATAACCATAACTTACAGGCTTATTGGTAAGATTCTGTGAACTGATATGCTTCTTTAAGCCATAGGCTTCATTGGCAAAGAAACAGATGCCGTTACCTAACTGACAATTAATCTGACATTTCTGTTCAACGATCGTATCAATGGTCTTGAACTTTAAAATGTGGGCCGGTGAGATGTTTGTAATGACAGTGTAATCAGGATGGACGATCTCTACCAACGGTTCCATTTCATTTAAGTCGGAAATACCCATTTCAACAACACCAAACTGGTCATCCCTGTCCATAGACAATAATGTTAATGGAACACCGATTTCATTATTCTGGTTACCCATGGTCTTATGAGTCTTATATCTTACGGAAAGAACTGATGCGATCATGTCCTTGGTTGAAGTCTTGCCGCTGCTGCCGGTAACACCGATGATCTTCGCATTAATGTCATCGCGGTAATTACGGGCTAACTTCGAAATGGCTGCCACTACATCATCTACGATGATCAGGTTACCTTCAGGATACTCTGAATGGTCAGCTTGCCAGAAACTGGCCTTTAAGCCATTTTCAAATAAACCCTTGACAAAGTCATGTCCGTCTACCCTTTCACCCTTGATTGGAACAAAAAGGTTATCGTTATAGACTTTACGGGAATCAAGTTCTATGCCATTTATTACAACATCAGGATCACCTATTAAGCGGCCTCCTGTTACTTCAGCTATTCTTCCAAGGGAATAATCTATCATTTGTCACTTACCTCTACTCAATTAATCTAAAAAGCACCGTAAAGTGCTTTTCAGATTATTATTCTATTCTACCTATTAACACTTGTTTATTCGTTTTCAACAACCTGGATCTCTACGCTTGTACGGCCATCTACCAATGCATAGCTTACGTACTTGTTAGAGCCGCTGATGATGAGCGGTACTTCCTGAACACCTACTGTTAAGCCGCTGGCATCAAATTCCACCTTAACATCAGCTGCCGTAATGTTTTCGATGTTCTTGCTGGTGCCACTGACCATAACATCCATGTATGAGTCAGCGGTATTTACCGTACCGAACTTGTATTGCGAATTGTTATTGAACCATTCTAATGGTACCTGTTCTATTACTCTGGTCAGTGTCTCACCAACAGTAATATCCATGTTGATCTTAGTAACGCTGATCTTGTTAGCGCCGCTAGGAACTGTTAATGCAGTTGAAACTGCGGTATTCTTATTGATCTGTGATACATCAAGGTCAATGTAGAATGCGTTGATCATTTCAAGAACGCTATTTGGAGCATATACGGTTACAGTAGAGTAATCCATTGTAATGTCCTCAATTGAGAGGTTATCAGGTAATGTTCCAACCGGTCTGATGATGATCGGTACTTCCTTGCTAGGTGATGTTACAGAAACTGTTGTAGTTACTGTACTTGGAATGATATCACATGAAACTCTGTTACCGTTCTGGTCATAGGCAACAACACGTGATGCCTTGGTAAAGTCTTCAGTAACGCCTGTAACATCAATCAGAGCCTTAACGAATGAAATACTGTCGATTGTATCCTGTGAAGCTCTTATGAGAACTTCAGTCTGATCAAATGTAGGTTCTGATAATGAGTAAATGCTGTCCATTGCGTTTGTATTAATGAACTCATAAGAGATGTTGAATCTCGTTGTTGTCTTCTTCTTGATGGTAACTGTTACGCTTGGTGTATCAATTACGTTTACTGACAGTCTTGAAATGAAGTTTGTAGGTGTCAGCTTTACGGTATAGGTTCCTTCAGTCAAACCTGACAAGTCAGCGGTTAAGCGTGAGGTAGTCTGGCTCTTCTGTAAGGTAATGTCACTCATGTCACCGGTAACAATTACGTTTGCCTTATCAGGAATACCTGAAATTTCATAGATTTCACTGTTATACATTACCTGTACAGGAATGTCATTGATCTGTGAAGCCTGTGTAACATTCAAGGTACTTGTTGTATCGGCATTTACAGCCAGGTAAATGATGATGGCGATGATCAAAGCCGCAAACTTTGAGAACTTTGAATCAAAGATCAGTTTATTAAGTCCACCCATAATTCTTCTGAAGATGTATACGACTGTATTTTCTACATTGGCATATGTCTTGGCGACTTTCTGAGAGTTGCTGGCGATCTTCTGAGCCAGTTCAAGTTTTTCCTTAGAGTCTTTCTGCTTGTTTACTTTCTCTTTTGCCATGATTAATTACCTCCTTCTTGAGGCTGATTATCAGCATCTGAAGTATTTTCAGAAACACTTTCCTTATTCTCGGTTACAGGTTCTTCTTCCTTAACCTCAAATATCTCATCCTTTGGAACCTGAACGGTCTTGATCTTGATCTTGCCGGTTTCCTCACTTGAAGATGTATTGGCTGCTCCTCTTTCTGAAGCAATCGCATTAACGACCTTCTGAATTGCACTGGCCGGCTGTTTTGGTTTGTTCTGAGTACCGTAGAGACGCTTTTCTTCCTCTTCAACTTCACTCTTGAAGCTTGTTGACTGGAATGTCTTCATCTGTTTCAAGCTTGAAGAGCCGCCATCCTTGAAGTCTACTTCTTCCTTGGTACTGTTCTGTTCGATCAGTGATTCAATGCTGACAGATTCAGCAGCAGTAACGTTGTCCTTCTTAACTGTTACGGTTTCCTTATTGAGCAGGATCTTGGTTAAAAATGAACGTAACTTCTGTTCGTTCATCTGGAAAATCTTACCGTTATAGGTAACGCCTACTCTGCCTGATTCTTCAGATACAACGATTGTAACGGCATCTGAAACCTCACTGATACCGATGGCAGCACGGTGACGGGCACCATATCTTGATGGTAATTCCATGTTGGTTGGCGGGAAATATGCTGAAGCACATGCCAGCTTATCACCCTGAATGATTACGGCACCGTCATGCAATGGTGTTGAAGTTACGAAAATAGAACACAACAGTTCAGCTGAAACAATTGAGTTCAGTGAAACGCCAGTCTTGATGTAATCATTTAATGAATGGCTCTGTTCCAAAGTGATCAGGGCTCCGGTCTTACTGTTGGAAAGATTAGCTGTAGCAGCTACCAGTTCATCAACAAGTCTTTCCTTTTCACTGTTACTTAAGACAGAGATTCTGGCAAAGGCATTACTCTTGCCGAGTCTTTCCAGAATTGATCTGATTTCCGGCTGGAATACAACGATTATAGCCAGGAAGCCCCATGATACAAGGTTATCAGTAATCCACTTGACAGTTGTAAGCCCGACACGACGGGAAACAGCCTGAATGATCAATATGAAAATAACGCCCTGGAAAATCTGAATTGTTTTCTGACTTGCCTTGGCAGCCTTGATTATATAGTTAATTAAAATCCAAACACAGAGTATATCGATGGCTATTAACGCATATCTTACTATAGATTCATATGTTAGAGAAATATCCATTAAATCAACCTCTTTTCATTTTGTTATTATATCATAATATATGTC
>JAFUCG010000127.1 GCA_017459795.1 Erysipelotrichaceae bacterium
AACTTTATCCATCTGATACGCTTTACTTCGGTCTTGATGCCTTCAAAACTAAACCACTTTAACTGGATCGGAACATCCTTTAATTCCTTTTCCTTGGTTTCACGCTGTTTCTTCCACTCTAACTTTTCTTTTGACTGTGCCATAATATCACCTACTTAGTTTCTTTATGCAAGGTATACTTCCCACATTTTTTACAATACTTTCTGATTTCAAGACGTTCTGTGCGAGTGCGCTTATTGTGAGAAGTAGTATAGTTTCTGGATAAACACTCGCTACAGGTCAAAATAACCTTTTCACTCACTACGAAAACTCCTTTCAGTTGCTTTATAACTTTAGCATAAAAGAACATTGTTAGTCAAACAGTCATCCTATTTTTTTACGTATTTTATGTAATATGTTATCAACATCCTTGCTGCTGATGTTAACTGCTTCAGCTATCTCCTTATATGAGTAACCTTCCATCTTCATTTTTAACACCTTGCCTTCCACTGTTTTATCTGGATCATAGGTCTTGAAAATGTTCTCCAGTTTCATCCGGTTCATCGATATTACCTCCGGGTTGTCATTCTCATCCTTGCTGATGAGATCAACAAGATAGGTTTCATCTTCCTCTCTGATTATGTAATCAAGGGAGAGAATCGGCTTCTGATCTATGTAGTAATGACTCATTTCACTTTTCTGCCAGCTTCGCATTTCCCTTAAGGCACAGAGGTGGACAAAGTTATGAAATGCCATGTTTTTGTCTTCACGGTAAAATATATGGCCTTAAACAGTCCAATTCTTCCTGCCTGCAAGGCATCGTCATAATGAAAATTATCATAAAAGGTTGATATCTCTCTGTACAGACGTTTAAACATCGGCATGAATATGTTGATCAGTTCTTCCAAAGCTGCCTCATCATCCTGTCTTGCCAGACAGGCCAGCTCGTATTCGTGGTCCTTTTTCTTTTCCTCCATAAAAAAGTTCTCCCTATAATGGAGAACGTTGTGAGTAAATCTGATAAAGAATAATGCCACAGGCGACCGAAGCGTTAAGTGATCCGATATCACCTTCCATAGGTAACTTAATTTTATAATCACATATCTCGCTTGTAAGTCTGCGGATCCCTGTTCCTTCAGCACCGATGACTAATACGATTGGTACATCATAACGTGGCTGACGGTAATCAAGAGCATTATCCATGTCTGTTCCTACTACCCAATACCCTTTTTCCTTGAGCTTGCGCAGTGTCTGAGCCAGGTTGGTTACCTGAGCAACCTTTATCGTATCAATTGCCCCAACTGAGACCTTGGCAACCGTACCGTTAAGGGATACACTGCGATCCTTTTCAATGATGACACCGTCACCGCCAACACAGGCCATTGTCCTTAAGACAGCCCCCAGGTTATGCGGATCCTGTACACCGTCAAGAGCTACGATGAGCGGCAGTTTTCCTCCAGGAACCGAATCAGTTATCTCATCAATGGAATAGGTCTTGTATTCTCTGACTTCAGCTACGTAGCCCTGGTGATTACCATCAACCAGCTTATCAAGATACTTTCTGGAAACGGTTCTGATGTTGACACGTCTGTCCTTGGCTTTCTTTTCAATTTCAGAAGGATTTCTGCCTTCAAGAACATACAGGTTCAGGATTTCTCCGTTATTCTTCAGCAGATTGCTGACGACGTTCTTTCCATATACATATTTTGGCATATCATTCTTCCTCCATGGTCTCAATTATGTCCCAAATTTGTCTCATTTTTGTCTCATCGCCATTTAGGTACCAGTAGCCCCACAGTGTTTCAAAGCCCGTTGAGACATGATAAGTGACCGCATCGGTGTTTTTTGGGGCCTTGTGAGCCTTACTGTTGCGACCTCTCTTGTAATAGTCTATTTCTTCTTCTGTAAGCACATCGCTGTGTAACAGCTTATCCATTATCTTAGCCTGAGCCTTGGCACTGACATACCTGGTGGTAAGTTTCTGCATCTTGTCCATCTTTACTTCATGGTCTATTACATATCTCTTAACGACCATGTTGTAATGGGCATCACCAATGAAAGCCAAAGCTAATGGACTGTAATCATTAACATTCATATTGCATCTCCAAAACAGAGGGATCAGATAATCCCTCTTTCCTGTAACTGTGCACGGTATTTATCAGCTGTTTCGAAATCTTTCTGGCTCTTGGCCTCGTTCCACTTCTGATAAATATCCTTATCCTCTGCGCTTAATACTACCTGGTTAATGTAAATGCCCAGTACTTCCAGCATCTTTCTGATGGTCTGATAAACTGAAGCAACATTCTTCCAGTCAATTTCTCTTACTCTTAAGCCCTGATTCAATTCCTTAACTGTTTCAAAAATTTCCTTATAGGCATTTGGTGTGTTCAGGTCATCATTCATGGCATCAAGGAACTTCTGCCAGTTTTCACTCTTTATTTCAGCTTCCAATGATACATCAGCTAACTGAGCCTTGACTTCAGTCTGCTTTAAGGCGGTCTCAATTCTTGAAACTTCCTTCTGGGCAGCTTCCAATGTTTCTTCACTGAAGTTCAGAATGTCACGGTAATTAACAGACAGTAACAGCCATCTGGTTACGTTGGCACCCAATTCAGCGATTACATCCTTGGCCAGTTTTACATTGCCCAATGACTTACTCATCTTTCCGCCATCAAAGTTCAGCATGCCATTATGAACCCAGTAGTTTGCCAGATGATGATGGTTAACAGCTTCAGATTGGGCAACTTCGTTTTCATGATGAGGGAACTTAAGGTCCTTTCCACCGCCATGAATGTCGATCATTTCACCATTGAATTCCTTGCCGATCATAACGACACATTCAGTATGCCAGCCAGGTCTGCCCTTACCCCAAGGTGAATCCCAGGTAATACCCTTATCTGTCTTTTTCCATAAGGCAAAGTCAAGAGGGTTCTTCTTGGCAGAATTCTCATCTACTCTTTCACTGCCGCCGGCAATCAGATCTTCCGTAAGCTGGTGTGACAGTTCACCATATGTACCTACGCTGTCAACACTGAAGTATACTTCACCGTCAACGACATATGCATTACCTGTTTCAACAAGCTTTTCAATGAACTGAATCATTTCATTCATTGTCTTGGTGACCTGCGGTGTAGCATCAAGCTTTTCAGTGTTAAGTGATTCTCTTACCTGATTATAGGCATCGATGTATCTTTCAGCTATTTCAGTTTCCTTTACGCCTTCTTCAATGGCCTTGTTAATGATCTTGTCATCAACATCAGTAAAGTTTGAAACATACTTTACCTTATAGCCGTCAGCTTCAAAAACTCTTCTTAATGTATCAAAGACAACGATTGGTCTGGCGTTGCCGATATGAGCGTGATTATATACGGTAGGGCCGCAGACATACATGTTTACCTGGCCCTCATGTATTGGTTTGAATTCTTCGTTTTTTAATGTCAGTGAATTATATAACTTCATAGTGAATCCCCTCTTTTGCATATTGATTATAACATTTAAGCCTTTCATTTCCAACGTAATTAAACGCTCACAAAAAGCCACTTCAACAGAATATATATTTATCTTATAATATATATAAGAAACAAGAGGTGTTTATAATATGAAAATCTTAGTGTTCAGTTCACTTAACGTTGATTATGATTACCATATGGATCATATCGCCAGACCTAAGGAAACAATCGTTGCGGACAGCTTTGTCTTAGCAGCTGGCGGTAAGGGCTTAAACTCATCAATCGCAATTGCCAAGACCGGTGAACATGTATATCTAGCCGGTGTATTGGGAACAGGTGCAGAATTACTTGAAAAGACTCTGCTGGAAAACAATGTAGACATTTCCTTATTGGACAGACAGAATGTTCCAAACGGACATGCCATCATTCAGATCGATAAGAACGGTGAAAACAGCATCTTCATCTATGGCGGTTCAAATGCCTGCATTACCAAAGAATACGTTGACAAGGTCATTGCTCAGTTTGATGAAGGCGATCTGATCGTCATGCAGAATGAAATAAATAATCAGGATTACATCATGCAGAAGGCTCATGAAAAAGGCATGAAGCTCTTATTAAACCCTTCTCCATGTAATGACAGTTTGAAAGAACAGCCACTTGAATTAGTTGACTACTTCTTCATTAATGAAGTTGAAGGTGAGATCTTATCAGGCTGTCCAGAGCCAGAGGACATTCTGGAAAACATGAAGTTAAAGTATCCAAGAGCAAACATCGTCTTAACCTTAGGTTCAACAGGTGCTTACTATTACGACGGTACAAACAAGGTATTCTGCCCAGCCAGAAAGGTAAAGGCCGTAGATACTGTTGGTGCCGGTGATACCTTCATGGGTTACTTCACCTATGCATTATCAAAGGGAATGACACCTGCTGAGTGCATGGAAATCGCCACCAAGGCAAGTTCAATCACTGTTCAGAGATATGGTGCAGCCGCTGCCGTTCCAACCCTTGATGAAGTAAACGCACTGGATTAATAATACTTAACAAATGACAAGAGAGTGACCTTTAAGATCACTCTCTTTTCTCATATCTTAGCTGCTACTCTGCAAGGTAAACCGCTTGAATTTCCATAGTTCAATGGGAATGTGTAAACAACCAGTTCCTTTCCCACTACTTTTTTCATGTTACAGAGGTTTTCAACTATGAATACACCATTATCAGCACAATACTGATCCGTTGGCGTATGCTCTTCATGTCTTCTGACACCGGCAAAGTCAATGCCGATAATTGATACTCCTCTTGCCACTAACAGCTCAATAAGTTCCCTGGTTAAGACTGGATGATCATGAAAATATCTGGAACTGCCATAACCGGCTTCTTCAATGAATCCTGTATGAAAGCCTATGAACATGTCTGACTTTATTCTGTCAGTATCAATGTCATTAACACCGATTTCTTCAAGCCCATTTACATCAAATATGTATCCTTCTCTCCAGATATTCCAGAGGGAATTCTCTGTTCATAACATCGAAATGGGTCCCATAGTGACCGGAAAGAACCTTTTTCTCGTTATCAACTGATGACTTAATCAGTTCTCCGGTTATCTTCAAACTTAGATCAACAAACACCTATAGCATTTCCTTACCCATAACATAGGTCTGTATAGGGTTGAAGTTTTCATCCAGTACAACGATGTCAGCGTCATAGTTTTCCTTAAGGTAGCCCTTAACATTGCCAAAGCCCAACATGTTGGCTGGGTTACAGGTACATGAGTTGATGGCGGTCTGATAAGGAATGTTGGCCTTTGTTATTTCACGGCCTAAGATTACATTTAACCTGTTGGCACTGCCGCAGATCGTACCGTTTGCCAGTCTTCCAACACCGTCTTCGCAAACATATCTCTTCTGACCTTCTACAACATATTCACCTACCGGCATGCCCTTGAAGTAAACTGAGTCAGTAACAGAAATCAGTTTGTGAGGTCCCTTGGTCTTGGCTAAGATGTTGGCTGATGGGAATGATACATGAACACCATCACCAATTAATTCAGCATACATGTCATCATAGTACATGGCAGCCCCAACAACACCAGGTTCCCTGTGATGCAAGCCTCTCATGCCATTGTATGTATGGGTAAATGAAATAGCCCCGGCTGCTCTGGCTTCGGTAATGTCCGCAAATGTTGCACCGGTATGGCCGCAGGTAACCTTTATGCCGTTTTCAACACAGTACTTAATGACAGTCATGTCACCCTTCAGCATTTCAGGTGCCAGCATTACTAACTTCAAATGACCATGACAGGCCTTCTGGTAAACATCTATTTCTTCAGGTGTAGGAACGACCAGATTAGCTACATCCTGTGCTCCTCTGAATTCTTCGGAAATGAACGGTCCTTCGGAATGAATGCCCAGAATGTTAGCCCCTTCATGGCCTTCTTCAATGACCTGAGCAATGGCTTCCATGCCCTTCAGCATTGTTGCCCTTGGGGCTGAAGAAGTCGTTGGCAAGGTGCTTGTAACGCCTTCTGAAGGCAGGTATTTCATCCATTCTCTGATAAATTCACAGGTTGCGTGATTGGCATCGCAGCCGTTATAGCCATGGTTATGAATGTCTATCAAACCAGGAATTATCCAGTTTTCACCATAGTCATGATCCGGTTTGACTGTACCGTATGGCATGATCTTACTGATCTTACTGCCTGAAATCTCCAGCTCTAAAGGCTGCAGTTTTTCATCATAATATACGTTTTTACTCTGTATTATCATTATGTATTCTCCTTATTGCTTAACTATATTATAGATTATTATTAAGCATAATGCCTTCACAAGCATTAAAAATATGTGGATTTTTGTCCTGTTCGCTCTTACAATAGTAGATAGATAAAAGGAGATGTCGTTTTATGGAATTCAGTTATGAAGTTGTCGAAACCATCTGTGTTCTTTCTGAACAGAACAATGGTTGGAAAAAGGAATTAAATCTTGTCAGCTGGAACAACCGTGAGCCAGTATACGATATAAGAACCTGGAGTCCTGACCATTCAAAAATGGGCAAGGGCGTAACTCTTTCACTTGATGAAATGAACGCCTTAAAGGAAACTCTGAAAGATTTGAATCTATTCGACTAAGCATCGTAAGATGCTTTTTCTTTTGGCTTACCACAGTAACAGTTTTTTTTGTTTAGTTAATATATTAGGTTATGCTAAAATATGAAATATAATAGACCACTGTGAGGTGAATTTATGGCTAAGGAATATGCATTAATCGCCGTCAATGATAATGAAGTCAAAAAGCTGTATCAGTCAGCTGCTTTTGACATGAACGATGTTTCAGAGAAAATACCTCTTTCTGAAGGCAAAGAGATTTGGATCTCAGGACATGACGATCTGCAGGAAATCAATGAACTGCTTCGTCAGCAGTTGCGTGAAGCTGAGGAATCCAACATTGCCAAGGAAACTTTTTTAAGCAGCATGTCACATGACATCAGAACTCCTATGAACGCCATAATTGGCATGACCACCATTGCCAAGAAACACATCGATGAGAAAAACCGGGTAATGGATTCTCTGGAAAAAATTGAAGTCGCCAGCTCTCACCTTCTCTCATTAATAAATGAAGTGCTGGACATGTCACGAATCAATTCAGGGAAAATGGTCATTTCAAGCGAGTCCTTCAGTCTGAGCGACTTGTTACATGAAATAATGACGATCATAAAACCTCAGGCCGCCGACAGGAAGCATAACCTGACAGTTGACATAAACAACATCATTTACGAAGGTCTTGTAGGTGATGCCCTCAGATTAAGGCAGATATTCCTGAATATAATAAATAACTCAATTAAATATACAAACGAAGGCGGCAACATCAACATAAGCTTCAGTGAAGAACTGAAGGATGATAAGGTCCTGCTGGTTTTCCAATGCCAGGACAACGGCATAGGAATGTCACCGGAATTCCTGAGCAAGCTTTTCACGCCTTTTGAAAGAGCCAATACCACCACAATTTCCAAGATTGAAGGAACCGGATTAGGCATGAGCATAGTCAAAAGACTCATTGAAAAAATGAACGGCATCATTGAAGTTAACAGTGAACTTGGTAAAGGCACCAGCATCACCATTTCAATCCCGTTGAGCTATGAAAACATTTCCATCAATACTACTGCTCTCAAGGACCGCAGCCTGTTGATAATTGAAGCCAATCACCAGGAAATTGATAAGTATGACCGATACCTTGACGAATTTGGCATTAAGCATGAAATAGTCCGTTCAACAACTGACGCCATAGCTGCCTTGACTGATGCCGAATTCCATAATGAACACTATGATGCCGTAATATTCGGCAAGGAATTCGATAACAGTAATAACATGTTTGACGCAGCCGAATACATCAGCAAGAATCATCAGCTGCCAATCATTCTGATAAGTGACCATGATTTCAGCAGCATCGAATACAGAGCCACCAGAAGCGGCATTGAGCAGTTCATTCCAACACCGTTCTTCAGAAAATCATTGATAAACGGTCTTAACACCGCTTTTGAAAAGACTTCTGAAGAATCACATTCCGCAACACCGGATTTAAGCGGCAAGAACATTCTGTTGGTTGAAGACAATACCATTAACCGCATGATTGCCAACGAAATCCTCAAGGCCACAAACGCCAACATTGAAAATGCCGAAAACGGCCAGGAAGCCGTCAACATGTATCTGAGTAAGCCTGAAAACTATTACAGCATCATTCTGATGGACATTCAGATGCCGGTGCTTGATGGGTATGGCGCAACCAGACAGATCAGAGCAAGCGGAAGAAAAGACGCTTCAGTCATTGCCATCTACGCCATGACAGCCAATACCTTCGCAGAAGACATCGCAAAGGCCAGAGAAGCAGGCATGGATGGCCACATCGCAAAACCTATCGACATCAAGAAACTGATGCAGACTTTGAAGAATACAGTTAAATTAGGAAAGACAGTATGACAGAATACCAGGAAAAGTATCTTGCCAACATTCAGAAAATAAATGAATTAAGCGACATTTACAGTGTCCCACTTTCAGATTTTGACAGTTGGTATCAGATGCAGATCTCTCACACCGAAGAGATCAGAAAGCTGAAGAATGAAAACATCAATCTGTTAAACAGACATCTTTTCAGCACGCTTGATAATCTGCATGATGCCTCAGAAGATGACATCCATGATCTGGAGGAATTCTCTGACAAGCTCATGGACTGGATCAACAATCTTGACTGTGGCTTATATGTTCTCATTCATGATTCTTTGTTAAGCCTCTATCGTTTCCGTAAAGACAGAAACAACATAATCAAGGAATTATATAAGCTTGGCATGGGTTTATACTATCTTGACCGTAAGATTCAGGGTCTGGAAAAAGAATGGTCAACCCCATTCAGATTTACCAACGAAATGGTATTTACCGAAGCAGGATCATATATCAGATTCTTTGAAGACATTGAAGACACCGAGACTAAGGGCTACATCATCAGAGCCCTGGCAAACATCGCCATCTGTACCCCTGATAACAAGCGCAAGGTAGCTGTAAGCTCTCGAATCCTGAAAATCATTCAGGATGATTACTACCGTAATCTTGCTCCTGAACTGCCATGGGATGTTTTCCTAAGAAGAAGCCAGCAGCAGATGAGTTCAAACCGCAGTGTTCTGTCCAAGGGAGATCTGAATCAGAATGAGCTAGCTGAAATACTAGAAGCCTGTCAGGTTGTCTTTGAACCGGAAAAGAATAACAAGAATCCTAACATAAGATGGCTATGGCCATACTATGAAATGGAATATACCTGTGGTTTTGTGGACATTCAAACTACCCTTGACCGCATCGAAGAAATAATAAACGGCGTACCTGATAATCAATACGATCAATCAAGCCTCTATGCCAATGTCCAGTTAGCCATTTACTATGGAAGATTATTGAAAGAGAACCCATCAGTACAGAAGAGAAAGAAAAACCTCGACTTCCTGAAGGCTGCCTATCAGAAGATGATGAAGGTAATGATGAACTGCCCGCCGGCACAGTATAATGACTTCTACCATTATCTGATCAACCTCGTCTTTTCCAACTACTATGAAACTGAGGGAGTTGAAACCTACAAGAAGATAACGACCAGACTCATGCGCAAGGTAATTGGTCTTACTTACATTGATTCACAGAAAGTCGGTAAAATGATTGAGACATATTGCGCAGCCATTTTCAGACAGGATAAAACCTTCTTTGACGACATTCCATTCATTGGTGCAATAAGCGATGAAACATTAAAGAAAGAAGAGTTGAGAAAATATTCCAGAGAATGTGGTCTGTATTATAACTTCGGGTTAATAAAGATGACCACTGATAAGACTGAACTTTACAGAGCAATGCTCGAAAATGAATTTCAGATGTATAAGCTGCATGTACATGCCGGCCATGATGATCTGAAGATAAGAGAATCAACTGAAAGATTCGCCGACATTGCCTTTGGCCATCACCGCTGGTATAACGAAGCCGGCGGCTATCCGGATGAGTATGTCAGAAACAATACTCCATACCGCCAGATGGTAGACATTGTGGCAGTAGCTTCATATATGAAGGATAACTTCAACAGTAATTTTGATGCTCTGGTAAATGAAATCATCTCCCTGGAACACAAGCAGTTTTCTCCAATCATTACATCCTATTTACATGACAGAAAGCTGACGAAAGAGTTAAAAGACATTCTCTGCGGTGATGATAAACCGTATTATCTCAAGCTTTACAATCAGTTAACAGAGTAAAGGCAAGCTTCAGGCTCGCCTTTAATAATATACTATTGCGTCATATACCTTTCTTTCGCCTTCCTTACCGAAGGAAACAGGGTTATTGACTACTCTCTGTTCAACCACTAAGGTTGTACTGCCGCCACCGTCAAGGTTGGCAGCGTTAATGCATCCATATCTTTCAAAAATGTCGGTAAGATCAGAATAGTTAATGCCAAATGATCCATTGGCCCCACGGCCTTCAATTGTCACTAACAGTACTATGCCATCACTTCTCTGGCCGATGGCTGTACGAGGCTGCTGGCCACCGGCATTACCGGTAAACTCCGATCTTTCGCCGTTAACGATCAGAAACGGTGAGAAGCAGACTGCCCATTCCGTATTCTCCAGCTCTTCAGCTTCCCCATAGGTCAATACCAGCTTGCCATCATTAGTCATGGTCACAAGGCTGTCAGTCCCATATGATTCGGCATATACTTGCCCATCCGCTACTAAACCGCCATAACTGCTCTTATCTCCACGCCTGCCGGCAAAGCCACCGCCATTTATGGCCACCATGGCATCACAATCCTCAGCCATTTCACTTACCTCCTGCCCGTTGTCTGAATCAGAAACAGCCAGGTGCAGCCTTTGCGGGTCATAGATTACCGTTATCCAGCCGCTGTATCCGCTACCCGATATCTCAATAACCTTATACAGTTCGTCTTCATCATGTTCCATGATCTGTCTTTCATATTCATTCTCATAATAGCCTGTGTCTTCAGTACTTAGATTTATCAGAGTTTCATCAGTAGAATTGCCTGATACTATGACCTGATTATCAGCCATTATATCCTCAACCATTTCAGGGCTGTACAGAATATAGGCCAGATACTGATGAGATGCCGTTGTTAAGGCCGTTGTTACCAGCCAGTTACGGAAAGTGCTTACCGGGCCATAGGCCACAAACAGGAACATGCATGCCAGTACATCCAGTACAATGACAAGCTTAGTTAAATGATTTTTCATCCTAGCTCAACCTCAGGTAATAAAAGATACCTCTGAGTATATATGTAACAGCCATGACTGTAAGCGCCGCAAGCGAGACAAATTGAAAGATTTTTTCGTATTTCTGTTTTTCTTCTGTCATCTAATGACCTCCTTTTTTACACCTACAATATAAAAAAGGATTGTGAAGATTAACTGAAGAAATAATTAATTAATAATGATTATTAAAAAACACCTCTGAGAGGTGTTATGCTGCTGCAGCGGCTGCGGCTGTCGCAATTGCCTTGCTTAAATTTATGTAGAGAATGATGTTATCAATGACATAATCATCAGGTTTTATGGTCTTTATTACCAGCATTGCCGCATACATCAGACGTTCCTTGGAAGTCATGGATAAGCCATGGAAGCCTTTCTGAACACGCAGATAGTTATTTACTTCATCCAGCATTTTCATAATTTCTTCAGTATCATAATCCAGACATGACAATACAGCCAGTACATTCAATTCATACTCTCTGCCAAAGTTCATCTTTCTGGCCTTTAATTCATCATACATGTATAAGAATCTTTCCGATTTCTGTCCTGGCGCACCTAAGTCAAGAGCCAGTATCCTGCTTAATTCCCTGTTGGAGGCAAACATTATCTGCCCATCAAGCAGCTTATAGTTTTCCTCCATTTCCAGTAACAGATTATCAACATCAATGTCAGAAACAGCCAGTAAGGCAGCGAAAATAATGTCTTTTGAAGAGCTGAAAAACGGATGATCATTCTTCAGTTTCTCACATATCATTTTTGTCTTATTGATATAGCTTCTGGCTTCAGTCAGTTCAACATTTTCATAGATTATCATTGAAGCTATGACAGAATAATCTGAGCGGAACACCTTTGAGTCATCTATCTGATCACATATCGTCTTTAAAGCTTCCAGATAGAATAAAGGATCTTCGCTCAATGCCATCTTACAGATGATTGGAGCTGACAGATACTGTCTGAACAGAGAAAAAACGTTGGTATTCTTCTTGAACAATGTCCTGCATTCCTTGATTTTCTCTGCATCTGCCAGTGTATCCTTACCGGTAAGTAACATTGCGCTTACCGTATTCATTGTCCACTCAAACTTAAAGATACCGTCCATTATGATCTTGTTATCGACAAGCAGTTCACAATATCTTTCCAGTTCCTTATTCATAATAAACCTCCTACTTAACCAGAGTTTTTCTCAGATTATCAACGACCTTGCGTTTGATCTCCCTGTATTTCTTTACTTCCTCAGCACTTAAGCCTTCATAACAGATGGTATTATAGTCAAACTGAACCTTCTGCAGGTCTCTGTCCATGGCTGAAGGAACATAGGTACACTTGACGTTAACGTCTTCCAATGGATTGCTTATCTTAACAAATCCCTGTGTTACCATCTTGGTTATGGACAATAAGCAGGAAGGAACCGGTATGCCGGTCAATGATGATATCTCATCATAGCCGCAGCCCTTGCCTAAGGTATAGAGCAAGTAAAGGATCTTAACATCGTTTATTTCCAGTTTGTACTTACTGGCAACGGTATTCAGTAATCTTTCAAACATGTGGTCGCACAGATAGTTAAACATCTGTTCTGAATCAGCGTAATGCTCTTCAAAATAGACTTTCTCGCCATCTTCCTGACCAAGCTTCTTGGTATCAAGAGCAAATGGCAATGAGAAACTGTCAGTACTTACTGCCAGTAAATAGCCGTAAATAACCGGTTTTCTTACTTCATAATCAGCTTCATCAAGAATGTTCTTGTAAAAGTCATTGTAGTATTTGATCACGCTGGTCTTCATTTTAACGATCTTCTGCAGATTGAAGTTCTGAGCTACCAGTGAACCCTCTGTCTTTACGTAATAGTAAATAGGAGCCTTTAAGACATAAATGTCATTAACATGCAGCAGGTATTCAAGATTAAAGATCATGTCTTCACAGAAACTGATCCTGTTATCCATTCTGACCTTGTATTCGTCAATGATCTCCTTCTTGTACAGTTTGTTCCAGATAACACCGTAATAGAAGTCAGCCGGTGTTAATAACATGTTTTCAGCATATTCCTTACGGCTGATCAGACCGCCGTCAGCGATAGAGCCCTTCTTGGAAACATTGTCATCAACAACTCTGTAGAAATCGCCGACAACCATGTCAGCCTTATTTTCCGTCATGCTTCTTAATAATAACTTGGTAGCGTCAAATGGCAGCCAGTCATCACAGTCAATGAACTGAATGTACTTGCCGGTTGCCTTTTCCAAACCAAGGTTTCTGGTTGAAGATACCCCACCGTTTTCCTTATGAATGGCTACGATTCTTGGGTCCTTTTCCGCATATTCACTCATTATGGCATAGGAGTTATCCTTACTGCCGTCATCGATCAACAGTACTTCAATGTCCCGGTAATCCTGGGCCAATATACTGTCAACGCATCTTCTCAATACCTTTTCCCCATTATATACAGGAACGATTATGCTAACTGTACTCATATGCTATTTCTCCTTAAACAATACATATTTTTCTAACGGGAACAACACAGCTACCTGTACGGTTCCGGCAGCCAAAGCCGCAATGGTTCTGGCCATTTTGGCTAATGAAGTCTTATTTAATAAGGCGGTTATGTAACCCTGCAGCCAGGTTGTAAACAATATCAATGAGGCCAATACCACAAAGTAGCCTATTAATCCTGCCTTGGTCCCCTTACCCTTGAAGGTTGCCTTCATGTTAACGAAGTAACCGTAGACATTGGCAATGAAATTTGACAGGAAGAACGGTAGTACATAACCAAATGATACTACCCCGTCAACGACATACTTACTCTCGCCTTCAAATAATACATTCGGATCAAATATCGGCTGTAAAAATGAAGGAAGCTTTGTGGTTACTGAGTCAAATACCAATGGCAGCAGATTAGCCAGCAACAATTGAACTATTGTTATGCTCATGCTGACAAGATTAAACTTCACAAACTGCCATAAACTGCTGTCTCCAAATTTTTTATCTAACTTGCTGAATATATTCATATGTTCACTCTCTTTTTTATAATTATAATACGTTTCACTAATTACACCAAATCTCAGAAAAATAATATATAATTTAACTGTAAATATTGGAGGATAACATAATGAAATACCCATTCCCGAAAGTTGACCTGCACTTTCATCTCGACGGTTCAATCGTTCCTGAAGTAGGTTGGAAAATTGCCCAGGATCCTGATGTTGACCTGGATTTAAAGACATATGAAGACTACGTTAAAATGGCAACTGTACCGGCAACCGGTGTTGAAGTTGACGTATTTGAATATCTGGCAAAGTTTGATCTGTTAGTAAAGCTGATGCAGACAAAGGAACATCTCAAGGAAATTACCTATACAACCATTAAGAGAGCATGTGAAGAAGGCTTGTTCTACCTTGAAATCAGATTTGCTCCTCAGAAGCATACTGAAAAAGGTCTCACCCAGAGAGAGGCCATTGATGCCGTATTGGAAGGCATTAAACAGGCGGCAGTTGACTTCCCGTTAATTAAGGTCGGACTTATCTTATGCTGCATGTTATCAACAGAAGATAACAGTAAGGAAAACGAAGAAACAGTCAGACTTACGGAAGAGTATTTAGGCAAGGGCGTTGTCGGCATTGACTTAGCCGGTGGCGAAGACAGTGTTCCAATGGAAAACTATGCATATTTATTCACTGATTATCATAAAAAAGGCTATCCAATGACCATTCATGCCGGCGATAATGGCAAACCACAGAATGTCGCAACCGTAATTGGCTGGGGTGCAGACAGAGTAGGCCATGGTAAGCATTGCTGGTATGACAAGGACGTATTACAGAAGGTAATAGACACAAAGACACCAATTGAAGTATGCCTGACCAGTAACATTCACTGTAAGACTGAACCATCATATGAACTGCATCCTGCCAAGAAGTTACTCGATGCTGGTGTTTTAGTAACCCTTAATACTGATAATCAGAGCATTTCAAATATTAATCTTGACTTTGAATATGACAGAGCCATTGAACAGGTAGGATTTACTTATAATGACCTCATCCAGATGAACATTAACTCAATCAATGCTTCATTTATGTCTGAGGAAGAAAAGCCTTTATACATCGAAAAACTGGAAAAGTATTTCAAGTAATTCAAAAGCACCGCAAGGTGCTTTTCTTATACAAAAATACCCGGGCATTAATTGCCCGGGTATTCATTTAATGATTGATAATTAAATCTTAGCCTAATTCAGCGAAGTACTTAATTGTTCTTACCATCTGTGATGTGTAAGAATTTTCGTTGTCATACCAAGAAACAACCTGTACATGGTATGTGTCTTCATCAACCTTAGCTACCATTGTCTGTGTAGCATCGAAGATTGAACCAAATCTGCTACCGATGATATCGCTTGAAACGATTGGATCTGTGTTGTAGCCGAATGATTCAGTAGCCTGAGCCTTCATAGCAGCGTTAACAGCATCAACTGTTAAGTCATGAGCCTTAACTACAGCTACTAAGATTGTTGTTGAACCAGTGATTGTTGGAACTCTCTGAGCTGATCCGATTAACTTGCCGTTTAATTCTGGAATTACTAAACCGATAGCCTTTGCAGCACCTGTGCTGTTTGGAACGATGTTAGCAGCAGCAGCTCTAGCACGTCTCTTATCACCTTTTCTATGTGGTCCGTCTAATACCATCTGGTCACCTGTATAAGCATGAACAGTTGTCATGATACCTGACTGGATAGGGAATGCATCGTTTAATGCCTTAGCCATTGGAGCTAAGCAGTTTGTTGTACAAGAAGCTGCAGAAATGATTGTGTCTTCCTTAGTTAACTTTTCATGGTTAACGTTGTAAACGATTGTTGGTAAATCGTTTCCAGCTGGAGCTGAAATAACAACCTTCTTAGCACCTGCATTGATATGAGCCTGTGCCTTTGCCTTGCTTGTATAGAAACCTGTACATTCTAAGACAACATCAACACCTAATTCACCCCATGGTAAATTGTTAGCGTCTGCTTCTTTGTAAATCTTAATTTCTTCACCATCAACTGTGATTGAATCTTCACCAGCTGTTACTGGATGATCATATCCGCCATGAGCTGTATCATACTTTAATAAGTAAGCTAACATATCAGGGCTTGTTAAATCGTTGATAGCAACAACATCATAACCTTCAGCCTGCCACATCTGTCTGAAAGCTAAACGACCAATACGGCCAAAACCATTAATAGCGACTCTTACTGTCATTGTAAAAATATCCTCCTGTGTTTTACGTTTAAATTATAAGAATTATAGGGTTAAAAGTCAATGAAATAGACACCCTTTAAAACCCTAAATTAAAGAGTAAAATCATTAATCTGACTTTACTCTTAATTAACCTGTTTTTAGTATTCTTCTACGCAGATTTCAAAATATGACTGTGGATGAGCACAGACTGGGCATGCCTTTGGAGCTGTCTTACCGAAATACAGATGTCCGCAGTTACGGCACTTCCAGCATGTTTCAGATACCTTTTCAAAGACTTCCTGCTTTTCGATTAATTCAGCTAATCTTAAGTATCTTTCTTCATGATGCTTTTCGATTGCGGCTACACCTTCCATCTGTCTGGCGATTGCTTCGAAGCCTTCTTCTCTGGCTGTCTTAGCCATTTCAACATACATCTTTGTCCATTCTTCATTTTCGCCTGCAGCTGCTGCCTTCAGGTTTTCCAATGTTGTAGGAACCTTACCGCCATTGAGATGCTTGAACCATAACTTAGCATGTTCCTTTTCATTTTCAGCTGTTTCCATGAAAATGGCTGCTACCTGTTCGTAACCGTCTTTCTTTGCCTGAGAGGCGAAATAAGTATATTTATTTCTAGCCTGTGATTCACCGGCAAATGCGATTTCCAAATTCTTTTCTGTCTTAGATCCTTTTAATTCCATATTGTCTTTACCTTTCCTTTTCATTTATTCTAACACAGTAAACTGTGTTTTAGAATCCATCAATATCTTTCGTTTATGTATAGCGGTTTATCACATAACCCAAAGCCTTCTCTGACCTTACGCACGTCACTTTCAAACAGTTTATTAAACAGTGGATAGTCATTTATTCTGGCCATCATTACCGTTCTTGAAGTTGACCTGATCTTTGGCATTGCCTTACTTAAGTCTTCATTTTCGCTGACTGTTACTTCAATGTTGTTCTTGAATTTCAAGGCGTAACAGATCAGTCTGATTAGTGCCGTGCCGTTCAGATATACAAGTTCGTCAACGTATATCTTCTGCTGGGTGATCTGATAGACCATGTAGCCTTCAACCTTACCCTCTTCATTACGGTAGCTGACAATGTTTCTTCTTAAGAACTGATATTGTCTGAAGGCTTCGATCCAGTAGTTATTGTCTCTTTCATAATAACCGTTGAAGTGGGAAGCAAATTCTCTGAAGACCTTTACCAGTTCACTTATTTCAAATGGACCTCCTACCCCGTCAAATGATCTGTTCTTAAGATCACTGCGGCTGATGTTATAGGTCTTGCGCTTATATATGGCTTCAAAGCCATACTGTGTATAATCATTTGGCTTGTTAGTCAGTAACAGTGTTACCAGAGTCTTTCGGCTCACTTCATCAAGCACGTCATTCATCAGTTCTCTGAAGTATTCCTTATTCTGTTCCGTTGTTATCTGACCTAAGATGGTGCTTGCCCCAACTCTGATGTCATTTAATATCATGGTATGATAGTTGACCTGAAGTGAGGCAACGACATGACTGTTATGATCGTTGACGATGACTTTGTCGGCATCAAAAAGACGCGCAAAATAGTATTCCATGTCATCATATCTGTCCACGGAAACATTTGAACTATGTAAGTCATAAATTGTCTTTCTGTCTGAATTCTTAGCCGACCTGATCATTAACTATTCACTCTCTATTTCTTTTTCCTTATATTCAACATCAATTACTTCTGAGCTAACCGGCTCCTTTTCTCTTGCCTGATTCATCTGCTGAGCAAAGTACTGAGCAGGATCCTTTTCGATTTCCTTCTTCAGACATCTGCTTTTGAAGTACATTACGGCAAGGAAGATGGCGGCAGCCGCAATTAAAAACAGAATCAATTTCCCGATTATCGGGAACAATACAAGTGCTGCCAAGATGAATATGCCTACATAAATGTAATCCTTACTGTTCATTACCGCTTACCTCCTAAATATATTTTACGCCAGATCCTGCTGTTTTTTCCAAATATTCATTACCAGTTTGTGCGGCAATATCTTGCATAGTAATGCCTGTCCCTTGGCAACGGTGCCATAGATGCTGACATCCTTGTTTTTAGCCAGGTCCTTCCAGGCCTGTTTAATGATGTTTCCCGGCTCATACATTACTATGTATTTCTTTACGATCTGCTTCTTTGAAGGATCAACTGCCCTGTCAAAGAACTTTGTCTTTGTCCAATATGGACAGATGGCCATACAATGAATGTTTCTCATGGTCAGTTCTGAATTAAGAGCTCTTGAGAAACTCAGCACAAATGCCTTGAAGCGCTGTAGACGTTCATGTATGGGGTAGGCTGGAACGCTGCCATTGAGGCAATATTCATGATCCTGGCTCCTTCATACATGTATGGCAGAGCCAGCTTGGTCATCTTTACGATTGCCTTGCAATTGAGATCGACCATCCCTTCCGCATCAGCCATCTTCATGTCATTTGTTGAATCGAATATGCCAAATCCTGAAGCATTGATGAGCAGCCTTACATCCGGCTTTTCTTCTTCCAGTAATTCCTGCATCTTGAAGAAACATTCCTGATCAGTAAGATCCATTGGAATGGCCCTTACTTCCGTATTAACCATCTTTTTCAAATCTTCAAGAGCAGCCTTACTGCGGGCAACTGCCCATATTTCATCAACATTCAGATAATTATCCAGTGTCAGAACAAACTCTTTGCCCATACCGCTGCTGGCACCGGTAATGATCGCTACCTTTTTCATATTAACCTCTGTTTCTGTATTTCTCCGCCAATTCCATGATCTTGTTAAAGCGGTGTCTGATACCGGATTTGCTTAATACCGTTCCGGTTCTGTCTTCATATAATTCTGATAGTTCCAGTAAGCTGGCATCAGGATTTTCAAACCTCAGCATGGCCATTTCCTGGTCCTTTTCTGAAAGTTTCTCCATGTGCCCCTTCTGTAACAAAAACTCAACTGCCTCATATTGCTTATGGGCTGTCTGTAAACTCTTGGCATCATTAGCCAGTTCACAGTTATTCAGTCTGGAAAGATTATTTACGAAGTCTCTCTGAATGCGCACATCTTCAAAGGTAAAGATGGCATTACTTGCACCCATTAGTCTTAGGAAGTCCGATATCTGCTCAGAAGCCTTAACGTATACCACATACTGCCCTCTTCTGATTGCGATCCGAGCATTTATGTAGAACTTGGCCAGCAATCTGACAATGAATTCCGCATGGCTTTCCTCATTGACCACTACTTCCATGTGATAGTTGGTCTTTGAAGGGTGGTTTACACTTCCAGTTGCCAGAAAGCAGCCGGACAAATAAGCTCTTATCATGTTGTCATTACTCAGAAACTTCATTCTTGGATGTTCCTGAATGCCGTTTTCAGTCCATAAATCCAGATCCTTCAGTATTTCTCTGACCTTGTCTTCAATGACTACGGCATAGATGTTTTTCTTATCAAAGCGGTTATCCTTTATGGCCCCTAAGCCAGGCTTAATGCCGTAAATGTCATTTACATATTCTGAAACCATTCTGATGACATTGGCATTCTTGCTTCTGACAGTTAACGCCAGCCCATGAGATGACAATGACATCGTGGATAACAGCTTTATGATGGCACATAACTCTGCCTTCTTGCCGTTTTCATCAAGTTCAAGTCTGGCAACTTCATTCTTTACGTCACTGGCAAAAGACATCAGTTATCCTCCCTGATTATTACTTCAAAGCTCTTTCTGACCTTGTCAGCGTCGTGTCTTATTACCCCGCTGTCAAAGTTCAGAAGTGAACAGCCTACGACTTCATAATCATGTTCCTTAAAGCCTAACTTAACCGGATATGATTCTTCCAACTTATACTTTTCCAGCATTTCCACTGGAATTTCATCAACACTGTAAACAACGGTATCAATGATTTCCTTACCTAAATGCTTATGCAATGCTTCTACATGCTTTTCAACAGTATAGTCATCAGTTTCCCCATGCTGAGTCATGCAGTTACAGTAATATATCACCTTTCCCTTTGCCTCACACAGTTCTCTTCTGATGTCATCAATTATGATGTTAGGCAATATGCTGGTATACACTGAGCCTAAACCTATGACGATGTAATCAGCTTCCCTGATGGCTACCAAAGCATCAGGATAGACACCAACATACTGGTTGTAGAAAACTCTGTCGATTACAGTATGAGAATCTGTGATGTTATGCTCACCTTCAATGATCTTACCGTCAGCTGTCTTAGCATATAAGGTAACATCATTTAAGGTACTTGGGATGACCGTACCTTTTATTCTCATGACGTTACTGATATCGGTAATGGCCTGAGCAATACTTCCTGTCTTCTTGGTCAAGGCAGAAAGAATGATGTTTCCAAGATTATGACCGGCTAAGGAACCTGAATTATTATCAAAACGATAGTTCATCATTTCAGCCATCAGACTTTCACTTTCAGCCAGAGCCAACATTACAGCTCTGACATCACCCATGGCTGGAATATGCAGATCATCACGCAATCTGCCCGTACTGCCGCCATCATCCGCAACAGCTACGATAGTATATAATTCAATGTCTTCAACCTGCTTAAGGCCTCTTAACAGGGCTGACTGTCCTGTTCCGCCACCAATTACCGCTACCTTTTTCATCCCATATTCTCCTGATAATATCATACCACAAATAAGGATAACTTATGCATAAGCAATACAGGCAGACCTCTCGATCTGCCTGTATTAATTCTTCAATTACTTTCTCTTAAATTATTTCAGAGTATTAACCATTATTACTTATTCAGATATCTTGATGCTGAATTTGCGGCAATGGCACCGTCATTGGTAGCTGTTACGACCTGTCTTAAATCCTTGACTGTTACATCACCTGCACCATAGATACCAGGAATGGAAGTTTCCATGTCCTTATTGACAATGATGTAGCCATTCTTATCAAGAATGCCAAGATCCTTTACAAAGCCTGTTGCCGGATCAGCACCCATGTATGGGAATACACCTTCACAATCAACTGTTGTTAATGCACCTGTTTCAACATCCTTGATTACTAATCCCTTGATCTTTCCGTCTTCAATTACCAGACTTTCAGGTAAGTGCTTGGTAATGATGTTGATCTTTGGATTAGCCTTTACCTTATCAACTACTGTTGCATCAGCTCTGAAGACATCTCTTCTGATGATGATGTTGACCTGTTCAACAAGCTGAGTCAGATAAAGTGATTCTTCCAGGGCACTGTTGCCTCCGCCGATTACGGCGACCTTTTTGCCCTTGTAGAAAGAACCATCGCATACGGCGCAATAGGAAACGCCTCTGCCGGTAAATTCCTGGGCTCTGTCAACCTGCAATTCTCTTTCCTTGGTTCCTGTTGCGACAATTACGGTTCTGCCGGTAATTGTTCTGCCGTCAGCCAGATGAACAAGCTTTACTTCACCCTGATCCTCAACTGCGGTAACCGGAGCAAATTCCATTGCGGCTCCGAACTTCTGGCCATGTTCCATCATCTGCATTGCCAGATCTACTCCTGAGATCTTCTCGATGCCAGGGTAGTTTTCAATTTCATAAGTCTTTGTCAGTTTTCCACCAGGTGTGTCACCTTCAATTATTACTGTGCTGAGGTTTGATCTGGTGGCATAGATGGCTGCAGTTAAGCCAGCCGGGCCACTTCCAATGATAACTACATCATATTGTACGTCCATGGATGATCCTCCTTAAGTATGTCCTTTATTTCAATCATGTCATTAATAAGCTTATTTGGCTGACTGTCTTCCAGTTCCTTTCTCTTTAATTCGTTTGAAACAAACGCAATTGAGAATACACCGGCATTCTTGGCACAAACAACATCTGATCCGCTGTCACCAACATAAATCGTATTTGACATGCTATAACCTAATTCACTGTATGCCTTTACCAGTGTTTCCTTATCAGGCTTTGGATTATTCACCTTATCAACACCGATTATTACATCAAAATATTCTTCCAGTCCGCAGACCTTTAAGCCTAACTTAACTGTCTCTGTTTTCTTGCTTGAAGCGATGGCAATTGGATAACCTTCCTGCTTTAACCAGGCCAGTAATTCAGGCACGTTTTTAATTGGCTGTACTACACCATTTAAATGAGCCTTATGATTGCTCTCACGGTATTCCTTTACCAGCATTTCCGTATCAAATTCAGGTGCATATTTCTGGAAACTCTGCTGCAAGGTTGGCCCCAGAAATGAAACCAGATCTTCCTGTGTTAATACCAGTTCAGGCTTATACTTACCTAACACTTCCGTGAAACTGGCAAAGATGGCCTTTTCTGTATCCAGTAATGTACCGTCCAAGTCGAATAATACTGCCGGTTTCTGACTGCTGGTAAACTTCTTAAAGGCTCCAAGTAAGCCAGCCAGGCCGATCACAAAGCCCGCAATTCCAAGGATCTGGGCTGTTTTCAAACCACCGGTAGTAAGTGAGTCCGTGCGGAAGTGTTCAATGAAGAAACGAATTGCTCCATACCAGGCCAGATAGCCAAAGAAGCCATTGCCTCTCATCTTCTTACCATGTCTTCTGTATAACTGAATCAGGATCCAGCCTAATACACATAAACAGCTTTCAAAGAAGAACATTGGCATTCTGTACTGGCCATCAATCAACATTCCCTTCTTAATGAAACCTAAGATGCCTGAGAAGAAGCTTTCATCAACAGTAGGGCCGTAACATTCGCCATTTGCGAAGTTGCCCCATCTGCCGATGGCCTGGGCCAGTAGTACATGCGGCAGAATCATATCTGCCAGATGCATGAACTGAAAGTTATGTTTCTTACCGTAGAAATAGGCAAAGGCAATTCCTGCCATTACCCCACCCTGTATTGCCAGACCGCCTTTCCAGATCTGAATGATGCTGATTGGATCAGTCAGATAGCTCTGCAGATCTGAGAATAATACATACCAGATTCTGGCACCCAATATGCCAAAACCCATGCAGCCGACAAACAGGTCGTCAATTGTGTCCTTTGGATAACCGGCCTTATTGACTTCCAGTGAGCCAAGATAATAGGCCAGTAAGGCACCTGACATGATCAGTACTGCGTACCATCTGATGTCAATGTTGCCGATTGAAAGAAAAATCTCTCTGCTGGGAAAAAACTGCATTTTAATCATTTCCTTTCTGTTCTTCTATGAAATGAGTCAGTCTGTGGCGAAAGTTTTCAGCTGAATCCTTTCCCTTCTGACGCATGATAATGTTACTTACTGCTGCTTCGATCATGGCAGCTACTGAACGGCCTTCACCAATCGGAATATTAAGTTTCGGTATTTCAATGCCAAACAGGGTTTCAACCTGTTCGTTATTAAAGCCTAGCCTGTCGTATTCATCTTCCGGATTTAACTTGCTTAAGTTAATGATGCAGGCGATGTCCGTTTTACCGGTAGTTGACATGCCGCCAAACATGTCGGAAATGTTAAGCAGGCCTACGCCTCTTAATTCCAGCATGTCCTTTAATACTTCTGCCGGCTGACCGAATATCTGGTTATGAGCACGGAAAACATCAACTCTGTCATCCGCAACCAGAATGTGACCCTTCTTGATCAGTTCAAGAGCGATTTCACTTTTGCCCACTCCTGATTCACCGGTGATCAGAACCCCACGGCCATATACCTGTAACAGTACGCCATGCAAGCTCTGCACAGGGGCAAACTTTTCTTCCAGATAGGACAGTAATTCAACAATAAGTGAATTAGTCTGGGCATAGGAAGAAAAGATTGGGAAATTCTTCCGGTAAGCTATTTCATACAGAATCCTTGGACAAGGCAAGTCACGGGAAATGAGGATCATAGGAATGTCGTCTCTGGTTAAGAACTCAAAGACGCTTCTCTGCTGCTGCTCACTCATTCTGGTGTTGATGTAGCTTGTTTCCTTTTCACCTATGACAACGATTCGACCGTTAGGCATTTCAAAATAGCCTGACAGTTCCAGTCCAGGTCTGTTGATATCTCCTTCAGTTACTTTTCTGTTCAATGCTTCATCATTGCCGCAGACAATGCGGTATTTGAAGTAGTCATGAACATCTCTGACATATACATCCTTCAAAACTATCTACCCTCCAAAATTCTCTTCAGGTACTGACCTGTGTAGCTGTTTTCACACTGAGCTACCTTTTCCACAGTTCCACAAGCTACTACCGTACCACCTTCATCGCCGCCTTCAGGTCCTAAGTCAATGATGTAATCAGCACTCTTGATGATGTCCAGATTATGTTCAATAACTAATACGGTATCACCATGGTCAACGATTCTCTGTAATACAGACAACAGTTTTTCAACGTCATAGCTATGTAAGCCGGTAGTCGGTTCATCTAATACAAACAGGGTCTTACCTGTAGCCTTACGCTGTAATTCTGAAGCCAGCTTTACTCTCTGGGCTTCACCGCCGGAAATTGTCGTAGCTGACTGCCCCAGTTTCATGTAGCCTAAGCCAACATCAATGAGAGTCTGCAGCTTTGTTCTGATCTTTGGAACTGAGGAGAAGAATTCAAGTGCTTCTTCACCGGTCATTTCCAATACGTCATATATGTTCTTGCCCTTGAATCTTACCTGTAAGGTTTCATCATTGTATCTGGTACCGTGACACTCTTCACAAGGCACATAGACATCAGGCAAAAAGTTCATTGAAATCCTCTTTACGCCATCACCCTGACAGGCTTCACATCTGCCGCCTGGAACATTGAATGAGAATCTGCCCTTTTCATAGCCTCTCATCTTGGCATCAGGTGTCTGCGCAAACAGATCTCTTATGTCATCAAATACGCCGGTATATGTTGCCGGGTTACTTCTAGGAGTACGGCCGATAGGATCCTGGTCAATAATGATGATCTTATCCAGGTTTTCAATGCCGGTTATTTTCTTTACCTTACCAGGCTTTACCTTCTGTCTGCCCATGGCCTTCTGAACACTCTTGCCTAATACTTCATTGACCAAGGTACTCTTACCGCTTCCTGATACGCCGGTAACACAGATGAAGGTTCCTAATGGCATGTCAACGTTGATTTTCTTGAGGTTGTTTTCTTCTGCACCTCTGATCTTAATGAACTTGCCGTTTCCCTTTCTTCTCTTTTCCGGAATCGCAATCTTTCTTTTACCTGACAGATACTGACCGGTAATGCTGTCAGGACAGTTGATGATGTCCTTGCTGGGACCGTTGTAAATGATGTTACCGCCATGAACGCCGGCCATCTGGCCAACGTCAACGATCCAGTCACACTGTCTCATGGTATCTTCATCATGTTCAACAACGATCAATGTATTGCCCAGATCTCTCATGCTCTTTAAGGTCTGTAACAGCTTGTCGTTATCCTTCTGATGCAGGCCAATGCTTGGTTCATCAAGAACATAGAGAACACCTGTCAGCTTTGAACCTACCTGGGTAGCCAGTCTGATACGCTGAGCTTCACCACCGGAAAGAGTTCCAGCCATTCTGTCCAAGGCCAGATATTCAAGACCTACGTCCTGTAAGAACTTGAGTCTGTTATATATTTCCTTTAATACCAGATCACCGATCTTCTTCTGTGATTCGGTAAGCTCAAGATTCTCAATGAATTCAACAGCCTGCTTGATGGACATCTGAGTCCATTCAATGATGTTCTTACCGCCAACTCTGACACTTAGGGCCATGTCGTTAAGTCTATGACCGTGACAGGTTGGACAGGTAAGTTCAGCCATGTAAGAGCCATACCATTCACGGCTCATGGCGCTTGTTGTTTCCTGATATCTTCTTTCAATTAAGGTTACGGCACCTTCAATGAAGGCTGTCTTCTTATATGACATGCCTCCTCTGGTGTTAATTTCATATGTAATAGGTCTATCTGAACCGTACAGGATCAGATTCATTTCCTTCTTGGTAAAGTCCTTTAAAGGCTTATCAAGATCTATCTTATAATGCTTCAGTAAGGCATTGAAGTTCTGCCATTCAACATTTTCCGTATCAACGATGTTCTTATAGTAGTTCAAACCGCCCTGTCTGATGCTCTTTACAGGGTTAGGCATTAAGATATCCAGATCAACCTTCTGCTTAAAGCCCAAGCCGTTACAGTCCGGGCAGGCACCTAATGGTGAGTTAAATGAAAACAGTCTTGGTTCCAGCTTAGGAACTGAGAAACCGCAGTACTTACAGGCATAGTTGGTTGAGAACAATAATTCCTGATCGCCAACCTTAACCACAACCAAGCCTTCAGTCAAACCCAAGGCTGTTTCAATTGAGTCATGGATACGGGAACGGTTTTCTTCCTTCTTAACCATTCTGTCAACAACGACATTGATGTCGTGCTTGATGTTCTTATCAAGAACAATGTCTTCTTCCAGAAGCTTCATGTCACCATCGATTTCAGCTCTGATGAAGCCATCTTTTCTTAACTTCTCCAGTAAGTCCTTATGGCTGCCCTTCTTCTGTTTCATGACAGGAGCCATGACGACTAATCTTGACCCGTCTTCCAGATCCATTACCTGATCAACCATCTGCTTGATAGTCTGTGAGGTAATTGGGATGTTATGGTTAGGACAGTATGGAACACCTATTCTGGCATATAAAAGACGCAGATAGTCATATATTTCAGTAACTGTTCCAACGGTTGAACGCGGGTTGTTATTGGTTGATTTCTGGTCGATGGCAATGGCCGGTGAAAGGCCTTCAATACTGTCAACATCAGGCTTGTCCACATTGCCCAGGAACTGTCTGGCATAGGTACTTAAAGATTCAATGTATCTTCTCTGCCCTTCAGCATAAATCGTGTCAAAAGCCAGCGATGTCTTACCGCTGCCGCTTAAACCTGTCATTACGACGAACTTGTTTCTCGGTATTTCCAAAGAGACATTTCTCAAGTTGTTCTCTCTGGCTCCCTTTATAATAATCTTATCCTGTTCCATGTTACCATTATACCCCATTACTGCTTATCTTCTACATCCAATTGCATGATGTAGTCATCCATTACATATCCTGAACCGATGTCACTTACAACTGTGTCAATGACCTTAAAACCAAAGTGTTCATACATGCCAAAGGTAGGGTTGTGCTTGTTTACGGTCAGGTAAAAAGAACGGTATTGAGGGTAAATGGCAATGACATCTTCCAACAGCTTTCTGCCTAGTCCCAAACCCCTGTATTCTTCAAGAAGATAGAGTTTGGAAATGAAAACTCTTTTTTCTTCCCTTACACTTCCCGTATAGCCTGCCAGCTTATCATCAACGTATAAGCCTCTGTAAATGTACCCTTCACTTATCTGCTTTCTGAAAGCTGCTTCATTCTGAAACATGGCAATCATGTAATTAACCTGATCAACGCCAATCAAACCGTCATATGACTGATGCCATACCTTTACGGCAACCTGTTCAAGTTCAGCCAGTTCACCGGCTTTTACCGTTCTAATTTTCTGTTTCATAAGCAACCTCCAAATCATTTTGAACATTATATCTCAGAACCGTTAATTGCGATACTGAAATACTTCAAAATTATAACATGTACTTGAACATATTTCTAGTTGATTCAAGTACTCATTATGATGTTGTTTTGTGTATACAGGACTTTTTACTTCTATATAATAATGATAAATATATGATATAATTATTAAGATGGAAGGAGTGAGTATAATGGGTTGGTTAATTATGATGTTTATCGCACTCTCACTTGCTGTTCCAATGTTTGGAATATTTTTTGCAATACTCTCATCCGGTATCGATCTGATCACCGGATTAATAAGCATGGCTGTACCTGCCTACATAGTTTACGCAATAATCAGAGCCATCAAGAGCAACATTGATAAGAAGAAAGCCAGAGTTAACAGATCAACAAAAAGAGTTAACTCAAATGAAGACATAAAGATCATCACCAATTTAAGAAACTACTTTAAGAATGATGCCAGACTGTACTTCGATGATGAGACATACATTGAGCCTGCAGATCCTGACAACATCAACTTTGATACATTGCAGCTTTACATGCGTGATGAGCACATTTCATCCCTTGCTGATTACAAGTCCGCTTTCCCTAGTTCATTCAATACCTTCATCGACATGGTAAATGACTATGCCAAGCGTAACAGAAACAGAAAGAGCACAACTTCAAAGCCTGTTACCGATACACCTACGGAAACAAAGAAAAAGGCCGAGATCACCAAGGATGCTCAGTTCTACATTGACAAGATCACTGAACTGAACAATTCAATCGAGGAAAAGCACATTACTGATGACTTATACGAGACTGTTCTCTATCTGTCACAGATCAAGAAAATTGAAGACACCTTCCCTAAGTGCAAGGAAAAGACGACCAAGCTTTACCAGTATTATCTGCCAATGCTGACGGAAATCTTAGAAAACTACAAGCGCTTAAGCATTAACGCTGACCTGCACAAGGAATTCAAGGAAAACGAAGACCGTCTGTTAAAGACTCTGGTTCTGATCAACAGTGCCCTCAAGACGCTTACCCAGAACCTGTGTGACGAATACTATACTGAACTTTCAGTTGACATGAAGACTCTTGAAGCCTTACTGAAGAAGGATGGTCTGGCAACTGATGAAATGACTTTTGAAAACTTTAAGAAAGAAAATAAAAAGGATGAGCAGGTGAAGTCAAATGGCTAGACAGAAGATTTACACTGATCCACTGGATGAATTACTCGACAAGTTAAGTAACGGTGACTTCGTTGACCAGTCTGTTCACGAATTCAATGAAACCGTTAATGATACCGTTAAGGGTTATCAGTCATCAAGAAGATCAAGAGGAACCACTAATTCCTATACCAAATCAACATATTCCACCAAGAGACCGGTCATTAAGTCTGAGTATGAGAATGCTCAGTACATCAGCCGCTTTGAACAGGTAACTACATGTCTTAACAACCTGGACTTTACAGGTTACGCAGCCGGCAAGAAAGACGGCTACCAGCAGTGCATTGAACGTTACATTCAGCTGGTAAAGGAAAATCAGAATGACCTAAGAAAAGTGGAAACATTCGTCAATGACGACATTTCAACATGTGCTTCAAAGATGCGTACGGTTACTGTTGACGGCTACACACAGGGCTATTACGATGCCTTAGCCATGGTCAAGAAGGTGCTGTACAATTCAAAGCTTGCCCGTTTAAGAGAATTATCAAATAAATTGAAGTAGGTATTAGTTATGGCAAACAAGAAAGATGATAAGGAAAAACTGATGGAGCAGGTCTTTGGTAAGGGTGCTCCTAACCGTAAGATAACTGAAGAAGACCTGAAGGCTTTACAATATAATCCATTCGAAGGCCAGCAGCTTTCTGAAGAGTGGAAGGCCATAGAAGAAAACAGTAAGAAGCTTCAGGCCGAAACAAAGAAGATCCTGGAAAAATATACGGAAGAAGATTTCGAAAAGCTGAAAAGCGAATTAAGAAAGGACTTTGGTGATACCTTACCTGTTGAACAGCAGGAAAACCTCACCATTGTTCATAACCAGATGGAATTAAACGAAAAGTTTGAAGCCATTGAAGCAGAATTAAACAAGCAGGTATTATGCCAGAATGAATATAACCATGCCCTGGTAACGGCGATGAGAAGACCTACTGTCATGGGTGTTCAGCCAAGCGGCTTGAAGGCTGCCATCCTGATCAGCGGTCAGAAGGCTACCGGCAGACACACTTCCGTTAACCTTGTCACAAAACTATTGAGTGAACAGGAGATCCTGGCAAACGGTTATATTTCCGTAATCGACTTAGGCCAGTATGGCGGTAAGGAAGATGAATCTAATCTGATTCAGGACTTATATACAGCCATCAACAAGTCACAGGTCATCATTTTTGATAATGTTGATCAGGTAGCCGCCGGTTTCCTGCCATACATTCAGGAAATCGTTACCGATGGCGAATTAACCCTGAACAAGAGATATACCCTTTCCAATAAGCAGCTGGTTGAAACAGCCAACACCTTGGTAAAGGATACCGTTAAGTCATTAAGCTTCAAGGGCAAATACCTTGTCTTCATGACAACATATAAGATCGATAAGTTACTGGAAGTAGTAGGTGCCAGATTCATTAATACAATGAGCGATGTCATTAAGACAAAGGACATCGTAAAGGACGACATCGAAGTAATCTACCCTGCAAAGTTACAGGACTTCCAGAAGAAGTGTTCTGAAAACCTCAAGATCGAGGTGGAAGTTGACAAGAAGGTTCAGAAATACGTTGAAGACAACTTCATTGACAGTGAGAACGTCACATTCGTAATGAACTTCTTCAACAGATGTTATGAAGCATTAGCTGAATACAAGTTACAGAACATCAAGGATGAAACCATTTCTCTGAAGATGACTGTAAAGAACAATCTGATTCACTTCGTAGACGGTGAAGCCAATAAGACCATGGATGACTTATTGCCAAAGGTACTTGCAGATGCCAAGGAAGAAGTCAGAAAGGAACTGGACCAGTTAGTAGGTCTGACCGAAATCAAGCAGTACATCCTGTCCCTGGAAGATTTCTATGAAGCTCAGAAGTTAAGAGAAAAACAGGGTTTGAAAACAACCGAAGTATCTAAGCACATGATATTTACCGGTAACCCTGGTACAGGTAAGACAACCATTGCCAGATTAATTGCCAAGTACTTAAAGGCCATTGGCGTATTAAGCAACGGCCAGTTGATTGAAGTATCAAGAAATGATCTGGTAGGTAAATACTTAGGCCACACTGCCCCACAGACCATGCAGGTAATCAAGAGTGCCATGGGCGGTATCTTATTCATCGATGAAGCCTATTCTCTTTACAGAGGAAACAATGACTCTTTCGGTTTGGAGGCAATAGATACATTAGTTAAGGCCATGGAAGATAACCGAGATGACTTAATCGTCATCCTGGCCGGCTATACCAGAGAAATGAAGGAATTTTTGGAATCCAACTCAGGCTTGGCATCCAGATTCCCTAACCAGATCGAGTTCCCTGACTATACTGCCGAAGAGCTCTATCAGATCACTGAGATCCAGGCCAAGAGCAAGGGATACAAGCTTGATGGGGCCATTAAGGAACCTTTAACTGAATACTTTGCCAAGATTCAGGCTTCAAATGCCCAGCGCAGCGGTAACGGACGATTAGCCAGAAATGTAGTTGAAGAGGCTATCATTCACCAGTCAAAACGTATCATAAATGATAAGAATGCACCGCTGGACTTGCTGCTTCTTGAGGACCTTGATTTGGAAATTAAAGATAAGATATAATTTATTTAAAGGAGAGGATGCTTATGTTACAAGCGCCAAAGGAAACAATAATCAAAAAGGTTCAGAACCCAAAAACGTTCTATTCCATAGCGGCTGTCTGGGCCATTGGTACCCTGTTTTTACCAATGTATAAGTTCTTAAGTTACATCATTCTGGCTGTGATCAGTGTAGTAGCTTACATTGCCTTAAGAATGTTTGTGTTCCCTGATCAGGAAGTTGAAGTAGAAGTTGAAACACCACGTTCATTCTTCTCTCAATTACAGAAGCAGTTCATTGAAGACGGCACAAAGTCACTTAAGAACATTGTTGAACTTAATAAGAAAATTGATAACAGTGAGCTTAACAATGACGTTAACGAACTGGTCAAGACCTCTGATAAGATCCTTGATTATGTTTACGAACATGAGCAGGCTGCCAGCGGTTTACGTAAGCTTATCTACTATTACCTGCCAACCGTAGAAAAACTGTTGGGCAGATATGATGAAATTGAAGAACAGGATGCTTCAAATGTTCTAGACAGTAAGAAAAAGATCGAAGACATCATCAAGACTACTTCTACTGCCTTCAAGAACCAGCTTGAAGCACTGTATGACACTGATACTCTTGACATCAACAGTGAAGTCAAGGTACTGGAACAGATTTATGTAAGAGAGGGTTTGATTGACCCTGAAGATAAATAATAAAGAAGAAAGGAAATGCATAATATTATGGAAGACGAGAAGATTGTTTTAACATTAGATCCTAACGGAGATTTACCAAAGGCACAGGCATTGGCAGAAGAAAAGGCTGAAGCACAGCCTGAAGTAGTACCTGCTCCATTAGATTCTTCATCATTATCAACAGAAGAAGCCGAAATGGTAGAGGAATTCTCAAAGAAAATTGACATTACCCAGACTGATACAGTAATGCAGTATGGTGCAAGTGCTCAGAAGAAGATCTCTGATTTCTCTGATGCTACATTAAAGAACATCAAGACCAAGGACTTAGGCGAAATCGGCAACATGATTTCTGACCTGGTTGTTGAATTAAAGGGCTTTGACATTGATGAAAAAGATGACAAGGGATTCTTCAGCCTATTCAACATCTTTAAGAAGGCAGGCAACTCATTCACAGCCTTAAAGGCAAGATATGACGCTGCTGAAATCAATGTTACAAAGGTTGCCAACATCTTGGAAGACCATCAGATTCAGTTATTAAAGGACATTACTGTTCTTGATGAACTGTATGAAAGAAATACTCAGAACAAGAAGGAACTGACAATGTACATCTTAGCCGGTCAGAAGAAGCTGAAACATGCTCAGGAAGTTGAATTACCTGCATTAGTAGCCAAGGCTAAGGAAACAGGAACTGAAGATGATGCTCAGGCAGCTAACGACTACGCTAACCTGATCAACCGTTTTGAAAAGAAACTGCATGACCTGGAATTAACCAGAATGATTTCAATTCAGATGGCTCCACAGATCCGTTTGATCCAGAACAACGATACCTTAATGGCTGAAAAGATCCAGTCAACCTTAACAAATACCATTCCTCTGTGGAAGTCACAGATGGTCATTGCCTTAGGTCTGCAGCATTCTCAGGATGCCATCGCAGCTGAAGAAGCAGTAGATAAGGTAACCAATGACTTATTAAGAAAGAACGCTGAAAAGCTGAAACAGTCAACTATCGATACAGCTAAGGCAAGCGAACGTGCAATCGTTGAAGTAGAAACATTAAAGTTCACTAACCAGTCATTAATCGACACATTAGATGAAGTACTGAAGATTCAGGATGAAGGCCGTGCAAAACGTGCTGCAGCTGAAGTTGAATTACGTAAGTTAGAAGAAGAACTGAAGCAGAAATTACTGGAAGTTAGAAAGAACTAATTAAAGTGAAAAACGTCAGAACCGCGATAATTATAATGTTGGTTGTCATTTGCGGTTCATCAACCTTGTCAGCCGTAAGTTCAATGAACAAGATGGTAAAGAACGTTAATGATTACTTCTTTAACGGTGATGGACAGTACACAAATCAATCAATATACAGTGATATCGTTGATAAGACTGAAATAGCTTCAAACCTGGTAAATCTTTCCAAGAATTACGTTTCAGGTAACGATGAACACATCAAGGCAATTACCAAGGCTGTCAACGACATCAAATCAGAAACTTCAGTTTCAAAACTATATGATCTTACTTCAACTTTAGACACAAACGTTAACTGGCTGTTAACAGAACTTGGCAATACGGCTCTGAATCCAACCGATAACGATATGCTTATCAAGTATCAGAGTCAGTACCGTTCTGAAACAAACACCATCAACAGCAGTGATTACAACACCAAGGTAAGAAACTACGATAACGAAGTTTCAGGAGTCCCTGGAAGCATATTTAAGATTTTCGCTAATAAGGCAGAATATTTCGAATAGGAGAAAAAATGAAGAAGTTAACAGGTTTATTTCTGGCATTACTAATGTTATTTACGCCGGCAGTCGTGTCTGCGAGTATTTCCGTGCCGGAAAGAACCAGTAACACAACCTGGGTAGAGGATTACGCTGATGTATTAACTCCTTCTACCGAAAAATACATCCAGGAGTATTCTCAGAAATTAGCTGATGATCACAGTGCCTGTATCGTTGTTGTTACGATGGATTATGTAACTGGAGAGATTGATGACTATGCCTTAAGTCTTTTCAACCAGTGGAAGATAGGTGACGGGACATTTAATAACGGTGTCTTACTACTGTTATCCATTGGTGATGATGACTACTACATGATGATAGGCAGAGGCCTGGAAGATTCTTTCCCTATTTATGATATTCAGGAATTATTAGACAACTATCTGGAACCAGATTTCGCCGCAAAGAACTATGATGTCGGTGTCAGAAGTGTATTTGAACACACCTATGATTACATGGAGAACAACATCTACTACCAGGGTGGCGGCGGTGGAAGCAGTGATCCATACAACGAAGGCAGTACATTCTTCAGCGGTTTATTGGTAATCATCTGCATGATAGTATGCTTCATAATAATTATTTCGGTATTAAGATCTGTACACCGTGTACGCAGATATTATGAGCCAACATATTACTACACCAGACCAAGACATACAACTTATTATTCACCATACGCATACCGCCCTTTCACCACACATTATTACAGTGGTGGAGGCTCACATAGCTCTTCACACAGCTATTCAGGTGGCGGTGGATATTCTGGCCACAGTTCATCAAGTCATTCTTCCGGTGGAGGTTTCCACTCAGGAGGAGGAACATCATTTGGTGGCTCATCAAGAGGTGCCGGTGCTGGAAGACACTAAAGCGATCCAATTGGATCGCTTTTTTAATTATCTGTTACTTCAAACTGCTTCTTTGTTGTATCAAGTCTCAGGATCACATCATTCTTTTCAGCTATTGTAAGGTCATGCGTTACCATTATTATGCACTTGTTTCTCTCATGAGCTAACTTCATGAATAATTCTATTATCCCCTCACTTGTCTCATGATCCAGATTCCCCGTTGGCTCATCAGCCATGATGATGTCCACATTAGTGCTTAACGCTCTCGCTATCGCTGTCCTCTGCTGCTCTCCCCCTGAAAGCCTGTTGACTCTTCTGTCTGCCGTCTCCTTATCTATTCCTAATTCCTCTAACAGTTTATATGCTGTTTCCTTCTTGTTTCCTTCTATCTTATTCTCCGTGATGCCCATGGCTACCAATACATTCTCTACTGCCGTCATGTACTGGATGAGGTTATAGTTCTGAAAGACTATGCCGATGCAGTTCTTGATCCACAATAACACCTTCTTATAATTATAATTTAACAGTTAAGCAGGAAAGCTATAATATCCGAATATATTGTATAACTATCCTGATCACAAATATTATCTTATAACACTAAATAGGTGTACACGACCCAAAGCTTTAGATATCAAATTAACCAAAATAAAGGAAATCTGCCTCAATACTATTAGCAGATTTCTGTTTGTATTTCCGTTTTTGTTGTTATATTAGTGCCATGGAACTACTGTTATTTCTATTTCCTTGATAATCTCTTTTTTATCCATGCAATGGATTATGGTGCTTCCTTCCTTGATTCCTTTTATAGAAATTTTATTTTTCATTGTTTCAACAATATCAGGATCTTTGGAAACAATATTAAATCTTAGAAAAGATGGATCAGGATAAATATAGTTTATTATCTGTTTTGTTTCACCAACATGTATTGTATAGCTATCCGAAAATGTATCAACAGTTTTAACTGCAGGAAGTGTAAACCATTCCCACGCTATGAAGCCACAAACAAGACTAAATAAAACAAGTAAAACGATTCTTTTTTTGTTTAATTGCATTTGTCTACTACCCATTACCCTTTTCAATTACAGAAGAAGCAGCTGCCATTTCATTGTATATAATAATGCTCATTGCATTTGACATAAGTATTATAGTCAGCATTATAACAGTCCTCAGTCTGTCAACACCTATCACGCCTGTTTTGTAGCTCAGAAAAGTTGATAAGAATATTAGTGATGGGACAACAATAAAGCTTATAAAGCACTGTTTATTATAAAACACTTTTTTGTTACGGCATGCAATAAAAAGGAAGACCGTCATTATCACATTAATGACCGCACAAAGTTTCATGTTAAACAGACATAGCACGATGTCACATACTGATATTAATATTACCTCTTTCATACATTATAAATCCTTATCCCAAAGATATAATAATTTTTATATTACTGTTATGCCCTGACTATCTTCTTGTTTTCCTGATCCAATGTGTAAATGACATCACACATCTCCGCAAGTCTTTCGTTGTGAGTTACCATGATTACACATTTATTTCTCTCCTTTGCCAGGCTTTTAAATATGCCCATGACTTCATCACTTGTATTACTGTCAAGATTACCGGTTGGTTCATCAGCTACTATGATATCAGAATCAGTTAGAATACTTCTGGCAATGGCTACTCTCTGCTGTTCTCCACCAGATAACGATGATGATTTTCTTCTGGTTTTCTCCTTACTGATCCCTAATTCCTCTAAAACACTGTAGATCTCATCGTCATTGATCTTTGTGACATTTTCACTAATATCCATCGCAATCTTGATGTTATCAACTGCGTTGTAATTATTTATCAAATTATAATTCTGATAGATCATGCTTACTCCTGTACGGCGGTATTTATCAAGACCTATCTGTTTTATTTCCTGACCCTTGAACTGTACTTCTCCTTCATATCTTGAATCCTGGCCGGCTATTACTGACAGGAAAGTGGTTTTTCCACTTCCGCTTTCACCAAGTATTGCATAAAACAATCCCTGCTCAAATGATGCCTCAGCTTTCTCAAAGATGATTCTTTTTCCCTCTCCGTCTTTATAGAAATAGTTAAGATTTCTTACTTCCAGTATTGCCATGTTAACTATATACCTCCATTTATCTTATCTCTGAGACTACCGTGCAGTATACTTTTCATTGAACAACTTACCATAACAAATATGATAATAATCAAACAAATACAGGACATAAGTGCAGCTTTCACAATCTCTGAAAGCCTGATACTGTCAAGCTGTATACTGGCGTTACTTATTGTTTCGTTACCATTGACAGACAGCTGCATCAGTTCATATTGAATGTCACCGCTGTTTTTGACTAATGTCATGAACAGTAATTGGGAAATGCTGTAAGCTATGATGAAACCTATAACTGCCGCAAATATGCCAATGAAACAATAATAACCGGCATACCTCAAAAGTATCCTTTCTTTACTCTGGCCAAGTGAATAATAAACATTCATTTCTCTTTTTTTACGATTAAGAACAAATAACATCATTGAACTCAGCATTGCTACGGAAGTAACGGCACCTACCGCAAATACCACAAAGTAGAAGTTACTTGTTTTATCTACAGATCGCATTACAGTAGCATAATCATTCTGTTTTACTTTCAGCATGCTAGGATTCTCTTCCGTTACTATAAATGCACTAGCATTATTACCTCCTCCAGTAATCGTGAATACCTCAGCAGATTTTGTTGAAATCATCTTATAGAAATCATAATTACGGGCATAGTAATAATCGAAACTTTCAAGTTTGAACCATACATTATTGATGAACGCCATACTGTAATCGAATAGTTCGTTTTCTATGAAAGCTTCTTCCATTATACCTTCAGGGATGAGAATACAGTGATTGTTAACAAATGCATCCTGCTTACCATATGACGTATCAAACATTGTATGGTATTTATAAATACCTATTACTTCAGCTTCAGTACTATAATACTTGTATACCGATAGTGTGTCACCAGAATAAATCGGGTACCCGGCTATACTTACAGTAAGTTTATCTCCAACTTTAATCTTTTCACCGTTGAGATCAACACTCTCATCTACTATGATCTTTTTAGCGTTATTATTTATATCTTCATTTGTAAAGAATCTTCCATCTATAAGCTCAATGCTTTCATAATTCTTATAATCAGCACTGGTTATGCCAAGCATTCGATAATAATTATAATCATACTGTTGTTGCTCTTCTTCATAACGCTCAACAATCGCCTGGTTTGTTCCTAAACTATAACCGTAATCTACAACTCCTTCTTCAAATTTAAATTCCTTAATATCATTATAAAATGTCCGGAAAGCTTCTATGCCTCTTTTGTCTGTTAATAGTTTTGTTCTGGCATATTCATCCCCATTATATACGCAGTCAAAAATACTGCCGCCTTCTAATTCCAGTCTTATGTCAATATTCTTCATCAGACTTCTTTCAATCTGCTGAGAGTTCAACATGATACATGATAAGCCGATTGAAACTGATACTGTCAGCATTATTACCAATATCAGTAAGCTCTCTTTTTTGCTAGCCTTATATTCAGCTATAATCTTCTCAAAAAAACTCAACTTCATATTATTCACCTGACAGTAATTCCCTAGGAGAATACTTCTTGATTTGATTATTAACAACAGTCATATTCACAATAACAAGCAGAACTATATATGCTATGTATACCAAATAATCAAATGGGGAGAAATGCAGACTGATGTTCATAGCAGCGGCTTTTGCATGATGACCTCCATAAACCAGAATGTCATGACTTGCATTGCTACTTAACAGATAATTTACAATGGTGCCGGAAATAAATTTGCTTAACATAAACGCTAAACAACTTGCCACAACATATAGCAAGATTTCCTCTATTATTATCTGTTTTACTATTACTGTTCTTTTTTCGCCAAATGACATCAGCAATCCTATTTCTTTTTTTCGATAGTACACGTCAAGTAATATAAGGCCAACACAAAATAGCAGGCACGTTATGTAACTTACCAAAGAAATGGACTTGATATTTTTTGAAATGGCTATACAACTGCTTAATGCATCTGATATCTCATTAGTGTTAGTATAATATCCATAACCATGGTCATTTTCTTCTATTACTTTTATCAGTTCCTTAAGTTGCGCTAATCCTTTAACCTCGAAATAAGCTATTCCTGGAGTAGTATTAAGGTTTATACCCATATAATCATACTCTTCCATCTTATCCATTATCTTCCTGTAAAATCCTAAAGGATAATAACTGTTTCTATAATGGATAAAATCATTAACCGGTCTGTAAACTCCTACTACTGTTAACTCAAATGATTCCTTAACATATCCTCCTTCAGAACTGCAGGATATGCTTACGCCTACTTTGTCACCCGGATGAAGAAAATGAGCTACTATTTCACCATTTTCTTCTCCAACATACAGTGTTCGACTATTTACAACACAAACATTGTCTCCATTAGCAATTTCCTCTTCAGTAAATGCTCTTCCCTCTATGATCTCTATATCACCATTCCTAATATCCGCAAATACTGGGGCATCAACTATAACAGAAGTTATATTAGAGCCTAGAAATGACCACCTGGAAACTGTTCTCTGGTCTTCAATAAAATTACTGATTTCATTTTTAAAAGAACTATCTGCTTTATTGCGATTATCATATGTTAGTTCTGATACTAAAATTCCATTACTTAATTGCACATCCATAATAGCGTTAGATACAAATGTACATTCCTTATAACTATATAAAGTATCATCTATACTCTCGACATAATCAAAATACTCTCTGGCCTTTTTAAAGTTCTCACGCAAATCACATTCATTTCCAGTCCAGAATGAATCGTCATTAATTTCACTTGTAACAGAAGCATATAGATTAAGGTTATCGGTGATGTACTCACTGAATACATCACCGATATGATTAATAATTAATGAACACAAAATCACGAGAAAAAATGCTGATAATAATATAAGCTTTACTATAAACCTTATCTTGTTATTGATGAAATCCAATATTATTCTCTTTTTCATAATTCGCTTTTTAGAATTATCCTCTATTCTCGTTTAATCAGACTACTATTTCTTTTAAATTAGTTTTTATGAAACCTATGAATGATAATAGTTCTGCAAGTTTATTATCATTCTGACTAATCCAACTAATACCAGATTGGATTAGTTTTTTATTTGTATGGCTCCATTCTTCACCTCTTGCTCTTCTTATCTCTACATTAATTGTAGTTAACCACTATTTTTTCTAACAGGACACAATGCGAGAATCTATATTATTTAATCTCTAGTTTTGTGTCCCCTTTTTTCTCCTTTCTTTCTTTTGTTAAAACTAATGCACAATATAGAAACAGTGAAAAAATAACCACTATGTTCCACCATCTGATCCTGTTGTTTACAAGAGAATAATCAAAGTATAATAATCTATTTCGATTCTGATATATTGACCTATACCAACCAATAGAACCACTTAATATCCTAGTTACATATATCAGAACCACTACACTAGGATTAATGTAATTAGCTTTTTTATAGTATATAATTATCGATACGGCACAAACCAGCGGTAATACTATCCACCTGAAGACTATGAATATTACATGTGTCAGTGATACAAGTTCTATATCATTTAAAAAGAGGAAACCTATTATAGAAAATGCTATTTCACACAAGAAAAATAGTAGTACAGTTAAACATGCGTTCCTCAAATCCTCTTGTTTTTTTATTAGATTACGTAGCCATATTATAATTGCTGTCATCAAAACAACATCTTTCACTGTGTACATAATCGTAGATAAAGAAACTTTTACATAATTCCCTTTTGCGTTAAAAATATCTGATATGTCAAACAGTATACTTGCAAAAGTTAAGGCAAGCGATAGTCCCAATAACAGTATTTTTATGATACTGCTATTCTTCCATTTAGAAATGTCAGAAGTCTTTTCTAAGTTATCTGTTTGATCATTTAATAAATCATCAACTGATACATTGAATAGATTACTTATTTTCTTTAAATCACTTGCAGATGGTTCCGCAACTCCAGTTTCCCATTTAGACAAAGTTGGCCTGCTGATATTCAAAGCATCAGCCAAGTCATTTTGAGTATAGTCATTAGTTAATCTCAATTCCTTAATCTTATCTTGTAATGTCATTTTTACTATCCCTTAATAAAATTTTAGTTTTGTAGTTCAATTAATTCAAGAAAATGCGGCCAAATCGATGTGTTCGATTTTTATACATTGTAATGTTCCAAATAAGAACATTATAAAAACCAGCTTACTTAGTAAACTGGCTTCTCAAATTCTTTAAAGTAATTCTTTCAGACAACTTATGAGTGTATCAACATCTTCCTTCTTGCTGGCAAATGATGTGACTAATCTGATTACTGTTTCAGTTTCTCCTGGTTCCCAAACCTCAAACTCAAACTTATTCTTTAATACTTCAATCACTTCATTTTTCAGAATAATGAACTGCTGATTAGTTGGTGAATTCATGAAGAACTTAACACCTAATCCCTTTAGTTCTTCTTTCAGATACTGGGCAATTTCATTCTCATGTTTAGCTAATCTGAAAAACAGATCATCAGTGAACAGGCAGTCATACTGCACGCCGAGAATATATCCTTTAGCTAATAATGCACCTTTCTGTTTCATCAGGTTTCTGAAATATGGCTTTAAATCGTCATTGACTATTACCATTGCTTCACCGATCATGCCACCATTCTTTGTTGCACCAATATAGAAGCAGTCACAGATGTTTGTTAAGTCATTCAGTGTCAGATCATTTCCCTGACAGGTCAATGCAGCACCTAGTCTTGCCCCATCCATGTACAGGTATAAGCCGTACTTATCACAGACTTTTCTTAAAGCCAGTAACTCCTCTTTGGAATAAATTGTACCTATTTCTGTTGAGTTGGAAATATATACTGCACCAAGTCTGATCATATGTTCGTCAGTTCTTGAAGCCGCAAGTTTATCCAGATCTTCAGCTGACATCTTGCCGTTATGAGAAGGCAATGTTTCTACCTTATGGCCTGTTGCTTCTACTGAAGCACTTTCATGAACATTGATATGTCCTGTTTCAACCGCAACAACAGCCTGATATGGTCTTAAGATGCCATCGATCATAACCAGATTAGCTTGTGTACCGCCCACAAGAAAATGAATATCTACATCATCTCTCTGCAAATACTTCTTTATCTTTTCCTTAGCACTGTCACATATTTCATCCAGGCCATATCCATTGAATGAACATGCCTGTAATTCACATAGTCTGTTTAAAATCTCAGGAGCAGCTATCTGGCTGTAATCGTTTCTGAAAGTAATCATTATATATACCTCTTTTCTACAATATAACCCCCTGGCAATGTAATTGCAATTATTTTAATCTGGGTTATAATCTTATTATTAGCAGAAAGTTTTATGGTGCGTTAAGTGCTGGTGATAAGGGAAGTTAATCACCGGACGAAAAGATTTTTCTTGCGGTACCATAGAGTGTCCCACTGTTACATATTCCCTTATGTAGCACTGAAAAGAATGCTAACGAAAGGAAGAGAGAATATGTTTAAGCAATCATTAAATGAATTTTCCAAGACGAGGAACATCGTCATTATGGCAATGCTCTGTGCTGTTAACGTCGTTACCAGCTGGATCTCCATTCCATTGTCAGATACTCTGAAGATTACCTTCTCATTTCTGTCAATGTCATTGATCGGTCACCTGTTTGGACCAAGTTGTGGTGCAATATGTGGTCTGGCTCTTGATACCATCAAATTCATCATCAAGCCATCAGGACCATATAACCCTTTATGGGCCATTATAGAAATGCTGGCAGGTATCATCTACGGTGTAATGCTCTATAAGAAAACAGCTACCATACAGCGTTGCTTCATCACAAAATTCATTGTCAGTCTGTTACTTAATGTTATTCTGACTCCACTGTTCCTGAGTTTCATGTATAGTAAGGGATTTATCTTCTATGCATCTTCAAGAGTTCTTAAGAACCTGATTCTCTGGCCAATAGAGTCGATGCTGATGTTTATCATCATGAACAGAATTGACGCCTACATGAAGACAAGATCATAGTAAAACAGCGGCTGAACCGCTGTTTTCTATTTTATCTGACTCTTTAGATATGCATAGATGAAATTATCAATTTCACCATTCATTACCTTATCAACATTACCTTCTTCATAATTGGTTCTGTGATCTTTTACCAAGGTATATGGGCAGAATACATAACTTCTGATCTGTGAACCCCATTCAATGGCCTTCTGTTCGCCCTTTATGGCAGCCATCTTACTTTCCTGTTCTTCAATGTATCTCTGATACAGTTTACTCTTAAGCATGTTGAGAGCTTGTTCCTTATTCTGGATCTGGCTTCTCTCTGACTGACATGTCGTAACTATGCCTGTAGGCTTATGAATGATACGGACAGCTGAATCAGTTTTATTAATGTGCTGACCGCCGGCACCTGATGCTCTGTGTGTTTCAATTTCAATATCTTCCGGTTTAATGTCTATCTGAATGTCATCATTGAATTCAGGGGCTACATCCAGTGAAGCAAATGAGGTATGTCTTCTGCCTGAAGCATCAAACGGTGAGATTCTTACCAGTCTGTGCACACCTCTTTCACCCTTTAAGTAGCCATAGGCCAAAGGACCTTCAACCTTGAATGTGACTGACTTGATACCGGCTTCTTCACCATCCAGCCAATCAAGTACCGTTACCTTATAGCCCTTATTTAAGGCATAACGGCTGTACATTCTGTATAGCATCATTGCCCAGTCCATGCTCTCGGTACCGCCAGCTCCAGGATGAAGCTCTAAAATGGCATTGTACTGATCATATGGGTGTGATAAGAGAACCTGGATCTCAAAATCCTCATATTCCTTGGTAACATCATTAAACTCACTTTCAACTAAGGCAAACATTTCTTCATCAAAGTCTTCCTTAAGCATTTCCAGAGAATCACTTATTTCATTCATCTGTCTTGTCAGCTTATTGTAGTTGGTAATGAGTTCCTTCTGACTGTTGGCTTCCTGAATTAAGGTCTGAGCCTTTCTGGTATCATTCCAGAAACCGTCAGCCAACTGCAGTTTATCTATTTCGTCAATTCTTGCCTGTCTTGAAGCCAGGTCAAAGTGAATCACCTAACTTTTTCAGACGGTCAATGTTATCGGTAAGCTGCTGTCTGATTTCATACAGTTCCATAATTACTTCCTTTCTCTGACCTCTATGCGGCAATTCATGCAGAAGTTAACAACTTCTCTGGCAATTGCGTTCATCATGTTTTCAAATAATTCGTAACCTTCAGCCGTATAAGCCTTTAATGGGTTATCCTGGGCATAGCTTCTTAAGTGAATGCCTTCTCTTAACTTGCTCATGGTATCGATGTGATCGATCCACTTTGCATCAATGATACGTAATACCATTGGCTTTTCAATACGCAGGAATTCTTCTCTGAACGGTTCGATCTTCTTTTCATAAGCAGACCATAATACATCAGCTACAGCCATTGGATAATCTGCATTGTTATTAATAGAAGCGAATGCTTCAGCAGCTTCATCTTCATCTGCGTTCATCTTCCAGATGGCTTCCTTCAAGCCTTCAGTATTTACAACCGGATTACGGCCTGAATGGTCTGTATAGTTATCTACGATTTCTTCAGAAATTCGTTCAAACATTCCTCTTACGATACCGTGAACATCATTGTTCTCCAATACTTCATCTCTCTGTTCATAGATGGTTTCACGCTGCTGACGTAATACATCATCGTATTCCAATAATGTCTTACGAATGTCGAAGTTCATGCCTTCAACTCTCTTCTGAGCACTTTCAATGGCCTTTGATACCATCTTTGATTCAATGGCAGTATCACCTAACTGGTTAAACATGCCCTGAACTCTGTCAGTACCGAAACGTACCATTAAGTCATCATCAAGTGATACATAGAAACGTGAATATCCAGGGTCACCCTGACGTCCAGAACGACCTCTTAACTGGTTATCAATACGTCTTGATTCATGTCTTTCAGAACCGATAACTGCCAGACCGCCAAGTTCAGCAACACCAGGTCCTAACTTAATGTCAGTACCACGGCCTGCCATGTTGGTGGCGATAGTTACGGCACCCTTTACACCGGCCTTGGCAATGATTTCAGCTTCACGCTTATGGTTTTTCGCATTTAATACTTCATGTCTGATCTTACGCTGATTGAACATCTTGCTTAAGAATTCAGATACTTCAACGGAAATGGTACCAACTAATACCGGCTGGCCAGCGTTATGTCTTTCAATGACTTCCTGAGTCAGAGCTTCAAACTTAGCCTTCTTAGTTGCGTAAATGGCATCAGGTAAGTCCTGTCTGATAACCGGCTTATTTGTTGGAATCTCAGTAACACGCATGTTGTAAATTGAAAGGAATTCCTCTTCTTCAGTCTTAGCTGTACCAGTCATACCTGCCAGTTTATTATAAAGACGGAAGAAGTTCTGATATGTAATGGTTGCCAGTGTTGTGGTTTCCTGCTTGATAGGAACATTTTCCTTGGCTTCAATGGCCTGATGCAGGCCGTCAGAGAATACTCTGCCTTCCATGATACGGCCGGTAAACTGGTCAACGATGAATACCTGCTTATCTCTTACCAGATATTCAACCTCATTGCTCATGGTATAGTTTGCCTTTAAGGCCTGGTTAATATGGTGTACCAGCTGAGTGTGATCAGGAGTGAACAGGTTTTCAACCTTGAAGTTCTTTTCAGCCTTCGCTACACCTTCCTCAGTTAAGGCAACGGACTTTGACTGTACATCAATGGTATAGTCTTCATCTTCCTTTAGCTTCTTAACGAACTTATCAGCTGCGATGTAGAAGTTAGCCGTATCCTTCTTACCGCCGGAAATGATCAACGGTGTTCTGGATTCATCAATGAGAATTGAGTCAACTTCATCGACCAGGGCCATGTTCAAGCCTCTTAATACACGGTCTTCAATTCTGGTTACCATGTTATCTCTCAGATAGTCAAAACCTAATTCTGAGTTTGTGGTATATGTAATGTCACAGTTATAAGCCTGACGCTTTTCATTGTTATTCATGCCATGTCTGTTCAAGCCTACTGTCAAACCAAGGAATTCATGGATCTTACCCATCCACTTGGCGTCACGTTCAGCCAGGTATTCGTTTACGGTAATGACATGGACACCCTTGCCTTCAAGAGCGTTTAAATATACCGGTAAAATGGATGTCAGAGTCTTACCTTCACCAGTTTTCATTTCAGCAATATCGCCATTATGTAAAACGATGCCGCCCATTAACTGAACGCGGTAAGGATATTCGTTTATTACTCTTTTAGCTGCTTCTCTGACAACCGCAAAAGCTTCCGGCATGATGTCATCCAGGGTCTTGCCCTGAGCCAGAAGTTCTCTGAAATACGGTGTCTTGGCAGCCAGTTCATCATCATCAAGATCATGCATTTCAGCTGCATACTTTTCTATTTCATCAACTTTTTTCTCTAATGCCTGTATTTCACGGGCATTGCTGTTAAATAATCTTTCAAAAAAACCTGCCATGAAAAATTACCTCCATACTCAATAATTCTACCATATAAGCCTTAGTTTTAAAAATCAAAAAAAGCGTCTCTAATAGGCCTATAATGATTTATCCGGCCAATTCCTAAGAAATGTACACTTTGTTATGAAAAAAGGCCGTGAATCGAATTAATTCAGACCTTTTAAGCAATCTATTCCTTATTGATACATGGCAGACGATATTTCAGCAAGGCTGTATTAATGGCCTTTATTAACACGTTGCTTCCATTCTGCATGCACGCCTGGTGATGACCTGGAAGAATGATGTCACACTTTAGCTCAGCCATTCTCAGAATGGACTTAAAGTTCTTTTCAGCGTCAAAATCCTCTGCGCCTTCCCAGCCTAAAACCGTATCCTTACAGTCTTCGGTAATTCCTATGACATCCCCAACAAACAGAACTGTTTCTTCCCCCTCTTTATATTCAAAGATTATTGAACCGTCAGTATGGCCATCTACTGCGTAGAATTTCAGTTTTACACCGTCAAGATCCAATTCATCATTGTCTTTGATACGTATGTCTACTTTACAAGGGTCATAATCTCTTTCTGGCTGGAATGGACTGAAATCCATTACTTCATTCAATGTTCCTGATTCAATAGAGTCTGCATCACCTTCACCACAGATTATCTTTGCTCCATTTTGTTGCAAATAAGCCGCATTACCAATATGGCCAAAATGCTTGTGGGTAAGTATTACATGAGAAACTGGCAGTTTATCAAGGCCAAATCTTCTCAGATTTTCTCTTATTACTTCCAGATCCTTTTCATTCTCAGCACAGTCAACCATGATGAGACTGTTTTCACTTTTTATGACATAGACATTGGCTAAATTCGCATACATTGGACCTAAGACCTGATAGATATGATCACTTATCTGCATAGAGATTCCTCCACTTTCAAAGGATGACGGTTATGATTATTTACAATATCCAGCCTGCATCTTAACCAGGCCCCAAAGAACTCTCTGTAGGCGTGATATAAACATACTTCACCATGCCCCGGTAACAGTACTTCGGCATTCATTGTCGATATCTTCTTCATAGTTTCAATAAATTTTTCCTCATCATAGTCAAAACCACCTGTCCAGCCAAAGCGAACCTTGTGGCACAGTTCTTCTAATAGTATGGTGTCACCGCTGAATACAACATCAACATCATTAATGTGAAGCTGATAAAATACCGAACCATCTGAATGACCGGGTGTATGGATCACCTTTACCTGTATGCCTTCCAGATCCAGAACATCTCCATCCCGAACCTTCATGTCTGCTTCAAAGGTCTCAAAGGAAGCTTCAGGAAAACGGTATGAGCCAATACTGTAGCCGCCTCTGATTATTGCGTTAGCTGCACTTTCATGGGCAATGATCTTTGCACCGTTATCCTGAAACCATTTCCCATTGAAGACATGTTCAATGTGTTCATGGGTCAACAGTACATATCTGACAGGCTTGTTCTGTAAGTGGAACCTCTGAATGTTCTTAAATATCAGTTCCCTGTCTTTCTGTCCAAAACCGGTATCTACCAGTATAAGGAAGCTTTCTGCTTCTATCACAAATATGTTCTGATAAGAGCCATACATGTTACCGGCAACTTGATAAACATTTGGTAAAAGCCTCATATTCCCTCCTTTAAAATATGTTTTTTCTGTTATGGTTATATTTTAACATTTTACATATATACTCTCCATAACATCGACTTATTGTCTATACATTTTATAAATTATTGATCTGATGAAGCATAAAAAAAGAGCCGTTTTCAGGCTCTTCGTTAGAAATAATTATTAGAGTTTAACTATATGTTTAGCTTGCAGACCGCGTTCTGTTTCGACCTGTTCAAATTCTACTTCAGCACCGTCTTCAATAGTCTTGAAACCTTCCATAACTAATTCTGAGTAGTGAAAGAATACATCCTTGCCATCATCCTTAGTGATGAAACCATATCCTTTCTCCTTGTTGAATTTTTTTACTTTTCCCTGCATTTTAATACCGCATCCTATACCTTTCTGTCTAAAAAAAGACACATTTATTATAAAGTCTTACATTTCGTTTGTAAATAATAATGCCTTTTTACAGAAACCGCCTGTTATAGCATGCCGTAAGAACTTTTATCTTATATCCTGAAGCGGCCAGAAATGAATAAGCGGCCTTGATCGTCTCCCCTGTTGTAAGTATGTCGTCAACCAGTAATACCTTGTTATTTCCTACCTTTAGAGGTTCATAGATAAGGTGACTTCTGATCTCATGACGCCTTTTGAAATCAACCTCCTTCTGATCAAAATCATCCTTTTTCCTGAACATTTCCTCTTCCCTTAGATTTAATACACCAAACATCTTATTCACTGCCTTAAAGCCTCTCTTTTTGTTATTGGTAGTACTGCTTGGTACAGGAACAATGGTATATCCTCTGTACTTCCTTCTTAACTCATCAATGAAGGGATACATAAATACCGGGAACAGTGCTTCATCAGACAGTTCCTTGTACTGAATGATCATTTCCCTTATTAAACCTTCATAGACAAACAGACTGTCGACTGTAATGTCACCAAGTTTTATTCTTTTTGGTCTGTAACTTATCTTATCCCGGCAGCTTTTACATATGACATCATCAACATAAAACATGTGCTTAAGTGAGGATTCCCTTCTTAATGACTTACCGCACCACAGACAGTAACAGTCAATCATTATTAGCCCTCACAATGCCTGAAACACAGTTATCTATACTCCTTTGTCTAGATTCACACAGAAACAGACAGTCACCGGTAGGATAATTGATGTTACGGCCAACTCGGCCTGATATCTGTGTTAATGATGCATCGTCAAACACGCCATTATCTGCCTTATATACCAATACCTGAACATTTGAGAAAGTAACACCTCTTTCCAGAATGTTTGTGGAAAACAGCACTCTGTATTTGTCATCCTTGAAGTCCTGAATGATCTGGTCCTTATTTTCAGAAGTACTGTCGATGTTATTGCATGAAACAAACAGACTCAGCAGTTTTTTCATTCTTGCTCCAAGCTTCTTACTTGGAATGAATATCAGTACCTTTCTGTTCATTTCCAGTTCCTTTTTCAGCCACAGGATCCCCTGTAACAAGAGGTATGGCTTAACTCCATATAAGACTTCAGGTTCACACAATGGGAAGCCATGCGGTCTTTTTGAAAGGTACAGATATTCTACCTTGCGCTCAACAACCAGATTCTTAAGCTCCTCATCGGGAGTTGCGGTAAGATAAACCGTTGAACCCTTACAGGCATGTCTGGCAATGCCCTTTAAGGTATCGTTGCCCTTAAATGGAAAGGCATCTGGCTCATCTATTATCAATACGTCAAAGTAGTCATTGTATCTGTATAACTGATGAGTAGTACAGACAACCAGATCAGCCATCGTAACACTGGTATAACCCTGACATACCGGTATTACCGTTATGTTGGTGAAGGCCTTTGAAAGTCTTTCCGCTATCTCAATTACGACCTGCCTTCGGGCAATGGTAAAGCCTACCTTTCTGCCCTTTCTTAACTGATCAGATACCATCTCGAAGATGATTTCCGTCTTGCCGGCACCACAGACAGCTTCAAGTAAGACGCTCTTTCCTTCATTAACATACTCCGTCAGTTTATGTGATACATGTTTCTGCTTGTCAGTCAGATCAAACTTCAGCTGATACTCACTGTCCACTATTCTTGTGGTAATTTCCGGAAGCTTAACATCTCCAAACTTTATGCACCTACGACAATATATTCCTCTTTCACCCTTGTAAAAATACTTTTCATCCTTATTGTCACACCTACTGCACTGAAAACCACCTCTTCAATAATCTATAGGCAGAAGTCTGGCTTTCACCTAAAAAAGACTCAGCACTAAAGCTGAGTCAGATAATCATATAAACTATTCAGGCTTGATCTTAATTCTTCATATGTCTTCTCAAAGTTTCTGGTATACCATGGGTCCGCGATCTCACTTTTCTCACCTATGAACTGCTTCATCAGAAATACCTTGTGGTAAGGATCATTGCCAAACACTCTGAGCATGTTTCTGATATTCCATTCATCCATGCCAATCAGATAATCAAACTCCTGATAGTCTTTCTTAACGATCACTCTGGAATGGTGATTACCAGGTTCTATGCCGTGTTTACACAAGACATCCTTAGCAGCGTAATACATCGTATTGCCCTCTTCTTCATAACTTGTGGCGGCTGAATCTATGTAATAGTTTTCCAATTCACCTTTTCTTTTCAACAGTTCCTTGAACATGGCTTCGGCCATCTGACTGCGGCAAATATTGCCATGGCAAACGAATAGGATTTTTATCATTGATTTTTCATACCTTTCTATGCGGTAATATGCGTGTTTTGCTAGGTTTATGCCACCTTCACCGGTTTTGCCCGATGCCTCATTTCAGCATTACCTTCCTCGTATAATTGGCTACTAAAAACTACAGCCACCATTCCGGCGTTAATTCTCCGAGCGTCACCACTTTTTCATTTTCGTAATCAAGCATGATCTCGACTGCATGGTATTTACCAGGCATTAATTGTGTCATAAATTCTCTGCATGCCCCACATGGTGCCTCAGTGGTTCCATCTGGCATGATTGCTAATACGCGCCTGATTTCATTCTCACCATTTGTAATCATATTAAACATGGCATTTCGCTCTGCACAAATCCCAAGCGTACAAGATGTATCGATACATACTCCTGTATAAATCCTCCCGCTTGCAGTTTCAATAGCTGCAGCCACTCCACCTGCATGTATTCTTTCAGAAATATCTCTTGGGTTTTGTACAGCTTTAGCTGCTTCATATAACCTTTTCCATATTTGTTCCACTTTGCTATCCTCCATATTTTTATAAGTCCATACTGTTTTTATCAAGCAAAAAGCAAATAGGACTTGCCGACGCGTCTTAACCCGTTAATTACTTTTATTAACCCATTACCTCTTTTGCTGTTTAATAATTCAATATACTCATCTCTTTAAATTATCATAATTTCCTCTTTGAGAATTTTGGACTAATTAGTTCTCTTTTCGCAATTAGAAGATGCCTTATTTTAACATATTGGAAAGTAAAAATCCTCTTCATAGCTACGTAAAATCGCGATATATTCTATGTTTATCTTTTACTATGTATATAATTATTTGGTATAATGTATATAAATAAAAAGGAGATATAATCAATGACAACTATGTTAGACGTAATCAGACGTGTCCCTCAGACAGTAACCCGCATCTTGGATGAGCAGGCCAATACTTTTGCTGATCTATGTGCAAAGTTAAAAGAGCAGCCTGACCGCTTCAATGAACTGGTATTCGTAGGTTCAGGTTCAAGTAACACCGCTGCTGTTGCAGCTGTACGAATTGCTGAACAGGCCAGCCGTCTTCCTGCCCGTACAATGGTACCAAACGACTTCTTAAGAAAGGCAGTCTATAATCCTGACGCCATTTACGTATTTGTTTCTCAGTCAGGTAATTCACACCTCACCTGCCTGGCAGCTGCCAAGGCAAAGGAACTTGGTTTATTCACCGTTGCCGTAAGTGAAAAGCCGGATACACCATTAGCTAAGATGGTTGATGTATATGTTAACCAGCATTGTGAAGATGAAGAATATGGCATGGTAACCGTTGGCTACTGTTCAAGCATGCTGACACAGATGGTTTTAGGAATGAATGTTGGCTTGGCCACAGGCAAATTAAGCCAGGAAGAATTTGATGCCTATGTAGAAGATGCCAGAAAAGTTCCGGCCAGCCATAAGGTAGTTACCGACAAGGCTGTAGAATGGTTTGAAGCCAATAAGAATACATTCCTGAATAAGGAAGGCATTACTTTCTATGGTGCAGGCCCATTATGGGGTGTTGCCCTGGAAGGTGCATTAAAGACATTTGAAGTTGCCAGAAAGATCATGGCCATCGGCTTTGAATTGGATGACGGTCTGCATGGTCCTGACATGGGTTATACTGATAAGCACGTTGTCATCTTCTTAAATGAAGCTGGCAAGGATGAAAAGCTGCTTCAGAACGGTGCCCGTTTTGCCAAGGGCGAAACAGGTGGCGGATTCATCTTCGGTAAAAACCCAATCGATGAAACTGACCTGGCATTTGAACCTGCCAGCCAGTGCTTCTATGCTTTGGAATTTGCACCGGCAGTTGAAACATTAGCCTACTTATTAGCCGTTGAATTTGGAACACCTGTTTATTCGAACGCTGAATGGACTAAGGAAAATGCTCCAAAGAGCAACAAGTACTTCGCTACTCACGACCAGTAAGACATAATCACCAATAAACCGCAAACGGATATCTAAATAATATCCGTTTTGTTTTTGTTAATGATTATTTTTTCGTATTCGCCACTTAGGGAATCAATGACTATCATTGCCGGCTCACCAATCTGTCTGCCGTCAGGATATGTGGAGAAGACATCCGTTGATATCATTCCATCCTTTTCATATATCTTATCAACCGGTGTATGACCGACAACCTGAATGTATGAATCACTTCTGAAGCCGTTGACCTCATATATCTGAGGTCTTAACCAAAGCGGTGACAGGTCATTCCAGAGTTGCTCCTCTGATGCACTGTTGACTGCTCTTATGACTTCATCAATGTCTTTTTCTGCCAGTTCATCATCTAAGGACTTTACATATTCTGCAGAAAGACCGCCATGGGAAAATAACACCTTATCTATTCTGTGAACAAAGCCTATCTGTGAAGGATCTTTCAGACTGTCTTTTAATTCAGCAAGTTTATCCATGACTATTTGTTCGGCATATGTTGAATAACCTGTTTCAAGCTTACCCCAGAGATAACTGATGTCATGATTGCCATAACACCACAGTGTTTCTGGATTTTTTCTGGTGAAACTTATGGCTCTGTCAAATGTCTGTCTGTAGTTATCCAGTTTAAACTGAGCATCCCAGTCATCGGGAATATCCATCAGACAAACAGCCATATCTGCCATTCCTGATTTTAAAATATCTTCTGCCCTGTCAAACATCCATGTTTTTAAGTGGACATCAGGAATAACCAGAACTTTCATACAAAAACCTCCAACAGTCTTATTAATACTACATCATAATCGCCGTCTTTTAAACTATTCATTTCCTGTAAAATACTCTTCCAGATAGAGTTGATTTACAGCTGTCATTATCACTCTCTTTACTAATGCCTTAACTTCAGTTTCATCAGTGTAATCATTTACCAGTTCATTGGAAAAGATCTTATGAAGATACTCCTCAAACATCTGAGAGAAATAATCATACCCCTGTTGCGGTGTATAGGTTTCTTCACCCATTCTTATTACCTTACTGACATCTTCCAATGGCAGAACCTTCTTGGCAATGGTAATGAATATCAGGCAGGCAATCTGTTCCCTGCTGTACTGCTTCTTTATTGGATTGGTAATGATATGATGCTTAACATAATTTGAGATCATTGAATTTGTAATGTTACAGCCAGGTAGGACACTCAATACCTCATTAAGATATTTGGAGGTCTGATCAAGATACAGTCCTACAGAAGGTATCTCCTTATATGTCGGTAACTGATATTCCATGATTTCTGACTTACGCGCTTCATTTATGTATTCCATAAGCATTATCTCCTCAACGGTTTTTCAATAACTCTTGACAAGTTATAAAACAACTAATAGTATAGTATTAGAAGTTTTTAAAAAACCTATCATGAGTTTATTATATGTTTTTTAACGTGATCATACAAGGAGGTAAATAAATGAAAGAGCTGACATTAAGAGAGCTGAACAGACTCGACAATAAGCCTCTGTTCAGTGTCAAGGATCCGATAAGTGCTCTTACTCATTTCATTGGTTTTGTAGGAGCAATATTAGTTACACCGTTATTACTTTCACGTGCAGCCATTGATCAGAAGGATACCATTGATCTGCTGGGGTTATGCATATATTCATTAAGCATGATAATTCTCTATGGCGCCAGCACGTCCTACCACACCTTTTTATTACCAACCAAGCCTGCCAGACTATTGAAGAAATTTGACCACATGAGCATTTTCCTGCTTATTGCCGGCACATATACACCTATATGTCTTAACTTAAATCCAGATATTGGCATACAGATGTTGATTGCGGTATGGACAGTTGGAATACTGGGAATAATCATGAAGGCTTTCTGGGTATACTGCCCAAAGTATGTTTCTTCCATAGTATACATTTCCATGGGCTGGATAGCCATCTTCAAGATTAAGGAAATCTTCTATTCTCTTGGCAAAACAGGTTTCTTCTGGCTTATTACCGGTGGCATATTCTATACCATCGGCGGCATCATCTATGCCCGCAAATGGTCTTTATCAAAGGATTGGGGCAATCATGAGATCTTCCACTTATTTGTCTTACTTGGCTCAATATGCCACTTCATACTCATATTTGCCTTTATAGCATAGAAAAGAAGTTAACGGTCAGTTAACTTCTTTTAATATCTTCAACTAAATACAATCAAAATGCTTGTCTACTCAGCTGCGAAATCATAAACACCGGTGATCTCAGCGTTATGTTCCGGATCTTCGTAGATGTCCATGATGACATATCTGGCTTCTGTATCCTGGCCAACGTCCTTTGCCTGGCATAATACACAGTAATTAGCACCGGCAACGATTTGGTTTGCCAGATAAGCTATGGCTGTATATTCAACACCGGTAATGTTTTCAACTGCCTTGTCGAATACTTTCTGCAGTTCTTCTGTAATGGCCTTGTTCTCAGGCTTGCTCCAGCCGCCTAATAAGCCGCTTTCAGCTGCCGTGGCATTGCTTGTTAACACCTGAGTCATTTCTACCTTACCCTCAGTGTCTTCATACAGATAAACTAACGCATATCTTGCTTCTGCATCCGTGCCAATGGTAGAAACCGTGCACAATAACAAGTGGTTTGTACCGCTGACTACCTGACTGGCAACATATGCCACAGGCTTGTAACTTGCCCCGGTAAGCTCTTCTGTTGCCTTATTCAGAAGTTCCTTCTCCTTATCTGTTATGTTCATGCTCTTTGGTACCTGCCAGCCACCATCCAGCTCTAACAGTCCCTCATTACTGTTATTACAGGCGATTAGTGAAATTACCATCAGACATGAAAGAATCATTAAAATTACTTTTTTCATTTTACCCCTCTTTTCACACTATAATTATAGTCTCTTTTCAGGGTCAGTTCATTAATTTAACTTAAAATTAATTTTACCTGCCAGATCATCATTCCAGTCAAACAGCTTAACATAGCCCTCAAGACTCTTGGCTTTTGCCCTTAAGCCGGTGGAATGACGGGAAACATAAATGTCTGCCTTACCCTTGCCGTTCTTGGCTTCCTGAATCAGATTGGCGCCAGCCGAGTTACCGTCAAGAGCGATGACGGTTGATTCTCTTCTTTCAAAGATCTCATAATTGAATGACTTATATAATCCCATTGTGCTTGTTTCCGTCGAAACAATTATCTTTACATTGTTCTTAAGATACTTTTCCTTTTCAGCTTCAGTTATCATTGCCGGTACAATGGCATAGATGTCAAACCCTCTGTTATTTGTCAGTAAATACCTTTCATAACCGGTTAGCTTATTGCCTATGACAAAGAATACCTTATCCTTGTCCAGAGAATTAAGCAGTCCATCGATCAGCTTTCGGCCCTTTTCAGTCAGCCTGGTATGATGACGACTGTTATTAAAACTATCGGCAACCAATACAATTGGATGCTTATCCCACGGTAATTCACCAAGCTTATTCTTCAAGACTTCCCTGGAATCATATTTAACAACGTTGAACCTGCCCAGTTCAGCATCATCATTCACAGTTTCTCTTTCATATATTTCATCAATGCTCATTTCCTCAAGCAGTTTATTGAAATCATTCTTCTTTCTTTCAAATACCTTAAGGCTGTGCTTAATGATCTCACTTTCGGTTTCCTTCATCTTTAACAGTTCATCATGGCTTAAGTTCAGAAGCTTTTCCAAAGACAGCTGTTCATCTATGCAATTGGTGCCATAGATGGCAGCGCCGTCAGTACCCTGAACGCACCTGATGCCGGCTTTCAAATACTTTCTTAAAGGATGCTCTTGAATACTGTTGAGGTTATTGAGTCTTACATTGGAAGTGATCTGGAATTCCAGAACGACCTTATTATCACGAATGTACTTCATTAACTTACGGCCTTTGGCGCTGTTCAGATTAGCAGTATATAAGCCGTGTCCTATTCTTATCTGTGGCATTTTATGGCCCTTTACAAGGGCTTTTTCTACACAGCGAATACTGTTTTCCACGTTGTCGGTAAGCCCGTCATTTTCCCCTGCATGAATTCTGATGACGAAACCGTCATTATCATCAGCTATCTTAACAAGTTCACTTATTAACGGCTGTAATTCATTGATGTCATTTATTTCTTCTCCGACAATGTCACTGCCGGCCACATATGGATCTTTGGCAATCGGCCTTAATACCCTTAAGTTATTCTGCAGATAGTTGACAGAAGTAACCTGATCTCTTACTAAGGTTAACGGTATTCTTCTGAAGGAAGCCAAGAACCTGATGATGACACCGGTTTCTGAAGTGATCTGATCCATCACTTCATGAACTTCCTTAAGCATTCTTACGGCTTCCTTTTCCTTTACCAAAGTTGTATCGGATATTTCCACATAGTTAACGCCCTGATTCTGATAGCTTCTGGCGATCCATAAAAGTTTGTCCTTAAACAGGTCATTATTCTTATATTCTCCCTTTTCATCAGCACTCATCTGATCAAGATATCTGACAATATCCTCATCTGAAAGCTTATGGTAGTCATTTACCTTAACCTTTCTTTCTGAGACTATTCCCTTAGTAAACACATAGCGATACAGATATACTTTTTCCAGATTGGTAAATACTGCCTGCCCGTCTTTCAAAATAGTCAGGGAAGCTCTGACCTTATTGATGTTGGCAGCTGAATTACTCAGATTATTCAGAATGAGATCAGCAAAGTTAATGAAGGTATTATCATCTATTTTTCTGGTAAGATACTTGCCGGTCAGTTCAGAATCACAGTATCTTTCAGCTACCTTTTCCCGCTGTCTTAAGATCCTTTCTTCCTGCTTCTTACTTAAGGTAAGATTCAGTTTCTTAACATAATATAGTGGGTACCTTAGCTGATGCTTTATGGCTAAGGCTATTAATATGTCACCTGAAAGATTGGCATTCATGTGCGTATGCAGATCGCTTCTGAACTTTACATCATTAAGAATGTAGGTCTTGATTATCGTTCGGGCAATGTCCAGTTTATAATCTTTTGTCTGGCTCATTAAGGTCTTGGAAATGGCCGGTATAGATGCTTTCATCTCTATCCTGCCACTAGGAAAGATATTGGCAACCTTGGTATTGCCTAATCTGAAGATGTATATCTTTATGTTTTCAGCGTCGATGTAACAAGGAACCTTACCCTCTATTATCTTTAAGCCGTTATTATCAAAGCTAAGATCAAGATCACAAAGCCTGGCTAGGTTAGTAATAAGATTGCCGGTCTTATGGTTAGGCGTTCTTAAAACGTAGAACATCTCATCATTTCTCAGATAAAGCTCTACAATCATGTCTTTTTCATTATCCAGAAAGAATCTGCCAAAGTATTTCATTATTAACTCCTTTGTGAAATGATACAACAACTTCTCTTTCTTAACAAGCAAAAGAAAATGCCTCGCTAAAGGCATTAACTTATCACTTTTAATACTGTCTCTTCAAAATCCTTAACAAAGCGCTCACCATCGACCTTTAAGCCATAGTGAATCCTCTTTACCGGATCATTTAACAATTCCTTGTCACCAATCATTCTTCCCCTGGTGATTCCATCCTGTTCAATCATCAGATTAACAGGGAACCACTCAGTTATGATTTCAGGATCCAAGGCAGCCTCAACTGCCAGTGGGTCATGCATCGCTCCACCGACAACTTCAAATTCATTTGAATAGTAGTATGAAGCAGCTTCATATAACTTATCAGCCTTTTCATTATCAAGCTGTTTCCAGCGCATGATGTCATTACCGGTAATGATCGTCTGTAAGGTAACATCCAGTCCAACAAAGTACAGATCAAGACCGCTGTCAATGACCTTCTGAGCAGCCTCAACATCGTTATAGATGTTTGCTTCGGCATATGGCGTTACATTGCCTTTTACCGTCAAAGCACCACCCATGATGACGATTCTCTTACATAAGCCTATCGCTTCCCTGTCAAGTTCAATTGCCTTGGCCAAGTTTGTTAACGGGCCAACACATATCAGTATCAGTTCATCCCTATACTCGCGGCATGCCTCAACCATGAATTGCCAGGCTTTCTTTTCTTCAACATTACGCTTTGAAACAGGTAATTCTACATTACCAATGCCATTATTGCCATGGATCCTGTATAAGTGTTCACGTACCTGCCATTCACTTTTATCACCAGGTCCTTTTGCCCCAGCATATACAGGTACATCACTTCTGCCTAAAAGATCCAGTAGATTCAGGCTGTTTCTACTTGCGGTTTCAAGAGTGACATTACCAAAACAGGTCGTTACCCCAATAAGCTCAGCGTCTTTTCTGCCCAGGGCAAAGGTAATGGCCAAGGCATCATCTATTCCCGTATCTACATCAAGTATGATTTTTGTCTTCATGCTAGTCTTCCTTTAAATGTATCTTCGTGCTTATTAATAAACCTATTACCATTGGAATGGCATCGGCTATGAAGGCTATTACGCTTCTGATGATCTTCGCTTCCAAAGGCAGGTTAAAGAATATGACTTCAACCATTGTCTTTATTACCGCAATGCCAATGAATACGGAAATTATCGTAACGATTATCTTTAACCACATCTTATCAGTATTCTTGTAGTAATACCCGCAGGCAATGCCGATGAAGATCTGACCGATTATCCAGCCGATTGGAAATGAGCCTCCGGAAAGCACATTGCTTAAAACACAGCCTATTACCCCAACGATCGTAGCACTCATGCCAAACAGATTAAGAAACGCACCAAAAGCCACATAGCCAAAGTCGGTCTTTATGTGGTTAATGAGCGGGATTTTAATTGTCATCGACAGAACTACATACAGGGCAATGCCCATGGCGTAGTAGGCTATCAGCTTATTACGTTTCACGCTTACTCCGGTTTGATCGTTGAACACAACATGTTGATCTCGAAAATGTTCATGTTGCTGAAGCCAACAACGTAACCCTGATCATTCTTCTGATCAATGTAGAAGTAAATGTAAGTCGTCTCATCTTTCTGTACCATTTTACCAGGCAGATTTGAATTCATGGCCTGATAGTGTTCACTTTCTGCCAGTACTTCTTCGGGAGTCTTATGCAGAATGACAAAAGCCTTGTCAGATCTTGAACTTCTGAACATTCCCTCATCAACTTCTACCCAATTAGTTGGAACAAGAACAGAAAGAGTAAAAGCTTTCTTCTTAATGTTTTTATAAAGTTGTGATCCGGCATATGCCAGAATACCTAAACTAAGTAAATTCATTATATACACCTCGCATTAATTATCTCTATTTTACAATTAATGTAAAAAAAATAACAGTTGTTTAAACTGTTATTCATGTCTTCTTAAGGTTTCCTCAACAATGTCCCAGAACTTGCCTAAGTCCAGACTTAAGCCGACTCTGACATTTGGTTCCTTATGGTAACGGTTGTTCATGTCAAATATTGTACGGCCATAACTGTTGCCCTTAGACAGATCTATTTCAGCATAGACGTCCTTGTAATTATAAATATCAGAAGCGAACAGATATGTTACGGCAGTTACATCGTGAACCGGACCGGCTGACAGGCCATTTAAGGCCTGGCTCTTTAAGGTAAAGCGCATGATGTCGCCAAACAGTTTGCCGGCCTTATTGCCAATGGCTTCCATTCTTTCAATTATTGTCATGTCTGCCAAGGCAGTATTGGTCAGATCCAGAGGCATCATGACAATGGGTACTCCTGATGTTAAAACAACATGGGCAGCTTCCGGGTCAGCCAGAATGTTGAACTCAGCTGCAGGTGTAGCGTTTCCTAAACCAATTGCCCCACCCATTAAGACGATCTGCTTGATTTTAGAGGCAATACGCGGTTCAAAACGCAAAGCCATGGCAATGTTGGTAAGCGGGCCAACCGGTACTAATGAAATGTCACCTTCAGAATTCATCAGTGTATCGATGATGAAATTAACAGCGTGCTTTTCTTCAGGCTTTCTTACTAACGGTTCAAATACAGGACCGTCTAAGCCGCTTTTACCGTGAATGTCACCGGCTACGATCTGATCTCTGACCATTGGCTTACTCATGCCACCATAAACAGGTACATTAATGTTCAGATGCTGACAAACACTTAAGGTATTAGGTAAGGTCTTTTCCAATACCTGATTACCGGCTACTACGGTTACACCTAATAAGTCAATCTGCGGATGCTTTGAAGCGACCATTAAGGCTATGGCATCATCATGTCCAGTATCACAATCGAGAATCATCTTAATCTTTTCCATGTCATTGTTCTCCTTATTTTCAAACAGATTATATTATGCTAGAATTATTAAAAATAGGACATTTGACGTATTGATATGAAAATAATTGATAATCCCAGACTTTTAGCTCAGATAAGACAAAACACGGAATACAAGCGCTTCTTCTCGAATGAAGCCGACAGGTACGCTTTCGTTGGTGAGATCAAACAGGGTGAAACATTCATCTACCAACAGGAACCTTCTCAATACCTTTACTTTCTTTATAAGGGAAAGTGTCAGGTAACAGCCTACATGGAAAACGGCAAGGCAGTAATCATTAATACACTTCATGCACCTTGCCTGATAGGCGAAATAGAACTGATAAAGAACGACTATCCTTTCTCAGTTGATGCCTTAAAGAACTGTACTGCGGCTGTCTTTCCAATCGATCCATGCCGTAGCATTCTCTTGCATGATACAGAATTTCTCTATCAGCTTTGTTCGGCCTTAGTTGATAAGGAAAGAAAGAATGCCTTAAGCCTGGCCCATCACATTTCCTTCCCGTTTGAATACCGCCTGGCCAAGTTTATCTTAGACAATAGTGATGGCAAGATCTTCAAGGTCAAGAAAACAGTCATCGCTGAAAGCCTGGGCATTTCCTACCGTCATCTGGAAAAGGTAATGAAGAACTTCGTTGATCAGGGCTTCTTGCGAAAAGAAAAGCTTACCTACTACATTACTGACGTAAATGCCTTAGATAAGCTTTCAAAATCATTAAATGTCTTTTATAAATCGTAATACAGATCAATTTCAGCAGGATGCGGGATCTTATTAACCTTCTCAGCATCCTTTCTTACGGCCTTGATCCAGGTGCTGATCAGGCTTTCTGAGAATACATTACCCTGTAACAGGAAATCATGATCTTTTTCCAGTTCACGTAATGCCTCTTCAACAGTTGTCGGTAAGGCATCAAGCTTGCTCTTTTCCTTATCGCTTAATTCAAACAGATTGAAGTCAAACGGTCCCCAGTTATGATCTTCAGGATCGATCTTATTGATTACCCCATCTAACCCAGCCATCAAAATGGCACTGCAGGTGAAATATGGATTACATGTTGCATCTGGGTTTCTTAATTCAAATCTCTTCTTGTCTTCCGTATTTACATAGCTTGGGATTCTGATTACGGCACTGCGGTTAGCCATTGCGTAACCAACTACTACCGGTGCTTCAAAGCCAGGCAGTAATCTCTTATATGAATTGGTAGAAGGATTACTGAAGGCACAGATTGCCTTAATGTGCTTTAAGATGCCGCCAATGAAATACATGGCTGTCTGACTTAAATCACCATAAGTTCCTTCTTCATAGAAAACGTTCTTACCCTTCTTCTTCAGTAACATGTGAATGTGCATACCATTACCGGCTTCGCCATAAATTGGCTTAGGCATTAATGTGGCACTCTTGCCGTTCATTGCGGCTGTATTTCTGATGACATACTTGGCAGCCAAAGTATCGTCAGCTAGTTTTCTCATTTCACCAAGTTCCGTTTCAATTTCCAGCTGACCTGAACCGCCAACTTCATGATGGTGATACTTTACGTCAATGCCAAACTGCTCCATGTTCTTACATATTTCATTACGCAGACCATAGTTTACATCATTTGGTGTATCAGCGTGGTAGCCACTGGAAAACTGATTATGGAAACCGTTATTGTTTTCAAGGTCATTGCTCCAGTATGACTCCAGGCTGTTTAACTTATAGGAAACTTCATCAGCGCTGATCTTACGTCTTACGCTGTCAAATACATGGAATTCATATTCAGGGCCAATGATCATTTCATCGGCAATGCCCGTAGACTGCAGATATTCAATGGCAGCCTTGGCCACATATCGTGGATACTGGTCAAACGGAACATTCTCCGGTTTCTTAATGACCATTACATCACCTATCATCGTTAAGGTCTTTTCCTTAACAAAAGGATCTATGACTGCCGTAGTAATGTCAGGTATGAATACCATGTCACTGTTTTCAACATTGGCGTAGCCATAGTTAGAACCGTCAAAGCCAATACCGTCTGTCATTATTGACTCGCTAAACCTCTTGGCTGGGATTGAGAGATGTTTCCATCTGCCCCTTAAGTCCGTCATCTTGAAGTCAACAAATTCAACGTCATTTTCCTTAATATATGAAATAACATCTTTTACTGTCTTAAACATTATTAATCACCCCACATGTAGAAACATTATAGCACGAAAAAGAAAAAGGAGCATTACGCTCCTGCTTCTTCAAGTATGTGTACTAATAATCTGACACAAGGTTCAGCTGAATCAACTGTCGTATATTCCTTTACACTGTGGGCAAATTCACCGAATGGGCCCATGCCGTCAAGAATGATTGAGCAGACCTTTGATAAGTGATTTGCGTCTGATAAGCCGCCTCTGACATGAGTCTTGAAAGGAATGTTATTTCTTTCGGCAATTCTTGCGACCTCTTCAACAAACTTCATTCCCTCTTCACTCTGATTCCATGAAGGAGAGAATTCCTTAAAGGTTACTTCAGCTTCCGTTCCTTCAACAAAGGTTGTATTTACCAGTCTTTCAATTGCTTCTTCGATTCGATGCTGTTCCTCTTCACTCCAGAAACGCATTTCTACCTTTAATTCAGCCTCAGCAGCTACAACGTTCAAAGCTGTACCGCCGTTTATCAGACCGATGTTAACGGTTGTTTCCTTTTCCTTACTGCCAAGTTCTGATATTTCAACAATATAGTGACCTAAGGCATTTATGGCACTTGCAGCATCGATCTTGTAAATGTAACCGGCATGTCCTGCCTTGCCCTTAACCTTGATGTGATATACCAGTCTCCCCTTTCTTCCGATGCAATGAGAAGTTCCCTGAAGCTGGGCTGATTCCATGACGAACATTACTCTGCTCTTTATCCCAATCTCTTCAGTGATATCCTTGGAATAAACACTGCTTATTTCCTCATCAGGGTTATAGCACATGCAGATGCTTAGCTTGTCCAAAGCTTCCTTGCTCAGATTCTTGGCAACGTGCAACATTGCCAGATCACCGTTTTTCATGTCTTCACTGCCTGGACCGGTAACGATGTTGCCATCCTGCTTAAAAGGTCTTTCAGCTACTGTTCCATCAGGGAATACTGTATCCATGTGACCGATGAACATGTAGTCATAGTGGTCGGCACCCGGCTTGTTGGTTATTTCCAGACATGGTCCGGTCTGTTTGCCAAGGTCATGTCTTGTAACATGCCAGCCGATCTCTTCATACCACTTTGTCAGCTTGTCAGCGACTTTATTTATGCCCTCAGGATTATAGGAACCGCAGTCAATGTTGACAAGTTCCCTTAACTGATTTAAATACTCTTCTACATTCATATGCTAAACCTCGTTATTAAACAGATAATACCTTGGTGTACGGTTATTGGTATCTTCATGCAGGACATCCAAGGTCGTAAACAGGATGCCTTCCTTATCAATTACCTTGCCCTTGCGGCCTTCAATGTCATATTTACCCTTACGGTATGCCGGATCAAGTATTCTTACCTTTTCTCCATCAAAGCCAATGGCAGTAATGTAGTGACCGACATCTGAAAATGTTCCAACATGATCATCATGGTCCCCACCGACATTTATGATGGCTTTCCCGCCGTTTTTCAGGCATTCTGCAAGCTCATCTTCAGAGGTTGACTGTTTATACGAAAGATCAAACATCTGCGCTACAACAGGCCCCAAGACCTTCATGTTGGTTCCTACCTTAAGATTGGCCTCATGCTTAATGGATAGGTCACGGCATTCGATCAGTTCAAGCTTCTTTAATGTCAGCTGATCAACGATCATGCACAGTGAACATAGCCCGCACCCTGAACTTTCGATCGTTCCTTCAAGGTAAGACTTGGATGTCTTATCTGAAGCATTGGTAGGATATTTTATGTCCGGATAATCATTCTGATTTATATACAGCATGTTATCTGTTATTGAACCTTTCCGCAATTACTCTGGCAACCTTAACACCTGATGCACCTGCCTGAGCTAATCCTCTGGTAATACCGGCACCATCGCCGATCGCAAAGAAGCCAGGGATCTTGGTTTCAAGATTACTGTCCAGTTCAATTCTGCTTGAATAGAACTTTACTTCAGCGCCATATAACAGGGTATCATAGTTAGCTGTACCTGGAGCGATCTTATCGAGGGCCTCGATCATTTCAATGATGTCATCAAGCTGTCTCTTTGGTAAGGCCAGTGATAAGTCACCAGGAGTAGCAGCCTTTAAGGTTGGTCTGGTAGTAGAAGCAGCGATTCTGTGTTCCGTAGTTCTTCTGCCTCTCTTCAAGTCACCGTATCTCTGAACGATTACACCACCGCCTAACATGTTAGAGAGTGAGGCAATATGCTTACCATAACGGTATGGTTCATTGAAAGGTTCGGTGAATCTGTTAGATACCAGTAAGGCAAAGTTTGTATTTTCACTTCTTAATGAAGCATCTGAATAACTGTGACCGTTAACAGTCTGAATGCCGTCAACGTTTTCCGTAACAACATGACCGTATGGGTTCATGCAGAAGGTTCTGACGCTGTCACCATACTGCTTTGTACGGTAGATCAGCTTTGATTCATATACTACATCAGTAATGTGCTGGAAAATGATGGCCGGAAGTTCAACTCTGACACCGATGTCTACCTGGTTATTGGTAATGTTGAGCTTCATGTTACGGCACTGTTCACTGAACCATTCAGCACCGCTTCTGCCAGGAGCTGCGACAAGATAATCACAGGTGATCTCTTCACCATTATTCAAAATGACAGACAATCCGTTCTTATTGGTAATGGTATCTACCTGAGTAAGGAATCTTAATTCACAATGCTGCTTCAGGTAGTCATAGATGTTGGAAAGAATTCTGAGATTGTTTTCTGTTCCCAGATGCTTACAGGAAGCGTTCAACAGATGAAGGTCATGCTGAATGGCCAACTTAGCAAGTTTCCTGGCTTCATCACTGTTGGTTGAATATCTTTCTTCCGTAGCACCGAATTTTACGTTTATTGAATCGACATGTTCAATCAGATCCATGACTTCTTCCTGATCGATGAAATCTGTCAGCCAGCCGCCAAAGGCAGTTGTGAAATTAAACTTACCGTCAGAGAAGGCACCGGCACCGCCAAAGCCGTTCATGATGCCGCAAGTCGGACAGTTAATACATTCCTTTACCTTGCCCTGTACAATTGGACAGCTTCTGCTCTTTATATCTCTGCCCTTTTCCAAGATAAGAATCTTATTTTCAGGAGCTCTTTGAATAAGTTCATAGGCTGCATATAATCCTGCTTCACCGCAGCCGATAATCACAGTATCATAGTGTTGAGTCATATCGCTTTTCTCCATTCTTTTTTACCACAAACATTATACAACAAACATTCATTTCTTTTTGAAAAAATAACCATAATAAATCCCACTTTTCAGTGGGATCATTACATTATTCTATGAAAATTTTCTCTCCATTAAGCATCTGCCTTACATAAGATACGGCATTGCCGACTGAACTGTCATACAGATCTACTACGGAAAGGTATTCATCAGGTACCCAGCAGTACAGGTAATCTACATCACCTGACAATGCATAGGACTGAATGTCCCAGACAGCCAGATCATCTAGCTGCATCTGGGCTAAGGCAAACATTTCATTAATGTTCATGTTAGTCATGAACTTGCCTTCCAGAGCCTTTAATAACGGGTCGATCTTGGAAATGATTGAAGGGTCTGTAACCTTATTAACAAGAGCCTTTAAGACGATTGTCTGATGCTCATTACGGCCAAAGTCACCATTAGGCAAACTGTATCTTTCACGGCAATAAGCCAATGCTTCTCGGCCGTCAAGATGAATCTCACCTTCAGGGAATGTCTTGTTAATCATTTCCCAGTAACCGATCGATGAATCACAGTCTTCGTAGTAAGCTGTAAACTCATATGGATTGTATAGATCAACCCCACCTAAAGCATCAACGATGTCGACCATGGATGCGAAATTGATCTTTACGAAGTAGTTCATGTCACAACCCAATAAACTTTCAACAGTACTCATCCAGGCTTCCAGACCGCTGGTTGCATCCACATAGGTAGTAGATGCATGAGTAAGTTTATCCATATGGTTATAATAACCTTCCAGGGCTACATAAGAGTCTCTAGGAATGGAAATAACCAGAGCCTGCTTGGTAACGGGGTTAACCACAACAACCATGTTAACGTCTGTTCTGTAACCGCTGGTAGCGTTCAGATTCGTATATGTCCATTCATCATTACCGACAATGCCGATGACAAATGGTTCCTGGGTAATGTTGCCGATCTTGGCAGCGTCAAAGTTCAATTCAACCTTGTGGGCACACTGATAAATCAGTTGGGTATCTTCTAAGAAGGTCTTATAGTCATCATTGTCCTTCAGAATGTTGGCATATGTCTCATTCATCAGAATGGCAGCTACGTTACCGTTGTACAAGGCTTCAGCAGCGTCATAGATGTTATCATAATCAAACTCAACGATTGGGTTTGAGGAAATGGTTCTGTTAACCTGAGTGATGGCATATTCCTGAGCCTCAACGTCTAGTCTCTTCTGCAAGCCGACCTTTCTGCCGGCCAGATCATCCACTGAATCATAGCCTGAATTCTTCAGAGTATAAACGTTAATGTTCAATTCCCCTTCCTTTGGAACAGGATTGAATATTCTGGCGATCTTACCCTTATAAGACGGTAAGGCAAATGAACCGATGATCAGAAGTACGCTGACAATGGCACTGATGATCGACTGTCTTAATTTACGCTTGTTGCTCATCTTATGAATTAAGGCAACCATTGCGACATACATGTTGAACAATAAGAGGACAATTCCAAAGCCTGTCAGCCACTTGCCAGGCAGGATTCCAAACCTCTTTAAGACAATGAAAAATACGATTGATGATATAACTGTAAGCAGGAAAGTTATTCGGGAAATCGGGAATATGATCCTGCGCTGTTTACGATAGGCAATACGACGGGCTCTTTCTTCAGGAGTCAGAACTCTTCTTGGTTTTTCGCTCATGGCTTAACCTCCCAATATATGTTATTTTAAATTATAACACACTTATGTGAATTTTTTAGTGTATACTTTAGTTATGTTACATCTGAAAAAATACGCAGAATCAGAAATAGAAATTAAGAAATCCCGGTTCATCGGCATGTTATTTCCGGTTGAAAATGAACAGGAAGCCAGGGATTATTTAGCCATGGTCAGAAAGCAGCATCCTAACGCCTCTCACCATTGCACAGCCTTGATCTGCGGCAACATCCAGCACAGTAACGATGATGGTGAGCCAAGCGGTACAGCCGGCTTGCCGATGCTGGAATGCCTCAGGCACGAAAATCTTGATAATGTACTAGCCGTTGTGGTCAGATATTTTGGCGGTACCTTATTAGGAACAGGTGGACTATTAAGAGCCTACCAGCAGGCTGTAAACGAAACAATAAAAAAAGCTGTCTTTACTCAGCCTGTTGAAATGATGGAGTACAAGGTAACTGTCAGCTATGACTTGTATAACAAAATAGATCAGATGCTGAGAAAGAATGCCATTATAACTGATACGGATTTTGATAATGAGATCACCATTCATTTCCTTTGTTTAGAAGATCTTACTCAGAAGTTTCAGGCCATGTCTTCCGGTTTAATAACTCCAGTATTCATCAAAAAAAGTATTATAGAAAAAGAAATAAGTTCTAATCAGAACGCCACTATATAACAAACATACAAAAGCCATCATACACACAAGTGTACGATGGCTTAATTGTTATTTTATCTTATGGAATTCTGTCTGACGTCCTGCCAGATAATATACCTTCCCACCTTTGTACAAAATGTCTGTTTCCATGGCGATTGGGATTTCCCCACCCATTGATTCAACATATACCCTGGCATTTAATTCCAGTGAGTAAGCTGTATTATCGTATAATGGGTAATCGCCGCTTCCTTCTACGCCACCCTGTTTGTCCCACAAGCCAATGGTAGGTCCTGCAGCGTGTCCATGGAAGCCGAGCGGATGAGTATATATAGTGGCATTGATGCCTTCACTCTTAGCCTTCTGTAAAGAATTGCGTAAGATCTCATTACCAGTTCTGCCGGTAATGAATTCGCCCTTGGTGATGTCCTGTAATCTGTTAGTAACGGCCATGGCCTTCTTCAGATCTTCAGGAACATCATCTTCATCCATTTTCAGGATATAACATAATTCCTGAGTATCGGTACAAAGATTCAGATATCTGAAACCTACATCACAGTGCAACATGTCACCAGGCATGATGATCTCATCACCTTCATAGTGTTTACCACCAAATCTGGTAATTGATACTTCATAGTCAAACCAAGGCTCCAAACCCAGGTCAACTGTTTTCTGCATCATCCAGTACTTAACATCATCTGCTGTTGTTACACCAGGATGAATTACCTTATTTGAATAAGCTTCCGCAATCATTGTATGAGCGATCTGAACAATGTCATTGTAGGCAGCCATTTCTTCTTCGCTTCTGGTCTCCAGCCAGCCTACTGCCAGCTTTTCAGCTGAAACGATCTTGCCTCTTAATTCATCATCAAAGGCATCATACATTGCCTGATACAGGGTATGAGATAACCCATCAGCGTAGGCAAAGTCCTTTGACATGTTGAAACCGATCTTTTCAGGATTCAATTCCTTAAGGAAGGCAGCCAGTGTGTCCATCTGAGAAATGTCCGTGTTGGTCCACTTCTGCTGGTAGCCCTCAATGGGATAACGGGTAATGCTGTATTTTTCTACATTGCCTTCAGCATTCAGATAATAAATCATTATCGTAAGTCTTCTGGCCGTGATCCATGAGAATGGTGTCAGGGTCCAGTAAACAGGATCTTCATTGTACTCTTCATTACAGATGATCCAGCAATCTATTTCAGTTCTCTTCATTAAGGCCGGTAAAATGGTTGACATGCGGATGTTTAACCACTTGTCTAAAAACTTTTCACGCTGACGGTAATTCAAAATCTTTGATTTCAGAGAGTCAACTGAAGGAATTTCACTTACTAATTTTTCCTGATTTGAAATAGCCATGCTTACCTCCTAGACAATGAAGTCTCCATCTTCCATGATGACGATTTCCTGACCGTCATAGGTTGTACCTACGACTTTCATATCAAGTGTACCGATCATGAAGTCATTATGTGTTGCGGCAACGTTAACACCTCTTGCCATTAATTCTTCCTGGCTCATTGAAGTACCGCCCTTGATGTTTGAAGGGAAGCTTGTGCCGAATGCCAGATGACTGGCGGCATTTTCATCAATTAAGCCGTTATAGTAAACTCTGTTTAACTTTGTAATTGCACTTTGTTTTGATACTAAGGCAACTTCACCAAGGCGGCGGGTATTTTCATCTCTGAATAACTGAGCTCTTAATACGCCTTCCCCTTCTGATGCGCCGCAATCTACTGCCAGACCGTTTTCAAATCTGATCCAGAAATCCTTTACCATCTTGCCTGAAATCAATAATGGTCTTGATGCATAGGCAACACCATTTACCGTAAAGCGGTTAGGGTCAGTAAAGATCTCTTCAGTTGGCATGTTGGCAACGTATGGATACTTTGTCAGGCCTTCACCCATTGTGCCGGCAGAAGTCCAGATATGGCCTTCTACAAGATCCATGCAGATGTCAGTGCCCAAGCCTGTTGTAATGTGTAATGATTTGAAGTTTAATTCATTTAACTTGGCACCAAAAGTTGAAAGACGTTCGCAATGTTTCTGCCATGCTGCGACAGGATCATCCTGATCAATGCGCATCATGATGGCAATGTCTTCTTCCAATCTTTCCAGGGCTGCTTCTTCATCCAGTTCAGGATAAACCTTAACTGCCCATTCCTTATTTGGATATACCGTACCGGTCCACTGTAAGGTACCGGCATGGATGTACTTTCTGACAACGTTACGGACATCATTGCCGGCAGATGCCAGGGCAATGGCATTTTCCTCAGGAACATCTGACATTAAGGTTGGATGAGTTCCCATTAATCCCATCTGAGTTCCCATGCCATCACGTAAGTAGTAGTCTATCTGTTCCTTCTTATAGTCAGGAACATTTCTTAATGTTTCCTTACTGGCATATTTAGCTCTGATATGATCGATTTCAGAGTCATTGAGTATTACAACAACATCCTTTGCGCCAGCTTCAAAGGCTTCCTTTGTAACTGCTCTGGCAAGTTCAATGGCATCAGGGTCTGACTGTAATACCAATGTCTGACCCTCATGAAGATTTACGCCAACTCTTACCAGAACCTTGGCGGTTTTATCTATGTATTCCTTTTTCATTGTTCTTTTCTCCTGTTGATTTCAGCCATTACGACTTCCTTGATCTTGGCAGCAGCTGCCTCAGGGTCATCATTTGTAACGACGTTGTTGAATAACGGCTCAAGTTCCAGATCCATTTTTGCCTTATTAATACGGTTTTCAGCTGAAGCCGTGCCATCGCCATATACCTTATTGATCTGTTCAATCAATTCATCTGTTGATACAGGCTTTACGAAGAAGGCAATTGATTCAGGCATGTTTAACTTCAATGGTCCAACACCCTGGGCTTCAACTTCAATCAATACATTCTTTTCGTGTTCAACCAGAAATTCTATCTGGTTCTTTGGAGTTCCATAATAGTAGCCGTTGAACTCAGTATATTCCAGTAATTCACGGTTCTTAATGGCTTCCGCAAAGCTCTTAAAGCTGACAAAGTAATAATCCCTGCCATCAACTTCCCCGGCCTTCGGAGGGCGGGTCGTCATGGAAATTGAGAACATCAGATTCAGATCCTTATCTTCAAGCAGAAGATCTCTGATCTTACCCTTACCTACTGATGAAGCACCAGTTAAAATAATTACTACACCTTTACTCATTGTTACACACCCCTATCTACACAGTTCGACCATGCGAACCAATAATTTATTTGCTCTGTCAAATGATTCCAGATCCAGCTTTTCTTCCGGTGTATGAATTCCTGAAGAATTAGCTCCTACTGACAGAATGTCCATGTCTTCATACATGGCGCAGAATACGCCGCATTCACAGCCGCCATGACCGGCAACCGTCTTTATTTCTCTGCCATACTGTTCCTTAACAGCCTGGTTCATGATGTCTCTCATGGCTGATTTTTCCTTATAGCTCCAGCCCGGATAGTATCCTTCAGTATCAACATTTACCTTCAGATAGCCGCCTAAGACCTTAATGGTTTCTACTAAGTGAGAAACACCGCTTTCAAGTGCACTTCTGATGGAAATCGTCATCTTGACATTCTTATCTTCCATTTCCAGTATGCCGAAGTTCAATGATGTCAGAGTCAGATTTTCAATGGCCATTGACTTATGTCTGAAGCCATTAGGTACCAAATAAATGAAATCAACGATCTGAGAAGTACTGCCCTTGGTCATTCTTTCAGCTGAGTTTTCAGCATCTTCAATGACAAATTCAAATCCCGGATCAGAGAATTCCAGTTCTGCCTTGATGTCCTTAACAGCCTTAGCTGAAGCCTTCTGAATGTCTTCGGCACTCATGTCTGTTGCGATAATGGCAGCGGCTTCTCTGGCAATCGCATTCATCTTTGCCCCACCGCTAATGCAGACAAGGTTATAGTCAGCGCCATTAAATGTCATTTCCTTTAAGATACGTCCTAATAACTTAATGCTGTTGCCTTTTTCCAAATGGATCATGCCGCCTGAATGGCCACCGGTTAAACCGGTAACAGTTAACTTGAAAGTCTTCTTATCATTAGCCTCATATTCCGGTTCTGCCTTTACAATTACACTGCAGCCGCCTGCTGCGGAAATGGCTGTAACATATTCGCCACCGCCATCAAGTGAGATGACACGATGAGCAGAAATGTCTTCCTTCTTAAGATTCAAAGCTCCAATTAAGCCGACTTCTTCCTGAACCGTGAAGATGCATTCCAGTGGCGGATGCTTTAAGCTGTCATCTTCCAGTACTGCCAGCATGTAGGCAACCCCGACACCATCATCAGCACCTAATGTCGTGCCAGTGGCATGAAGCCAGCCTTCTTCATCAACATATGTTTTCAAAGGATCATTCAGGAAGTCATGATCGACATCGCTGTTTTTCTCAGCGACCATGTCGATGTGAGCCTGAATGCCCAAGACAGGACTGTTTTCATAACCAGGACTGGCCGGTTTATAGACTATGACATTGTACATGTCGTCCTGCTTATATCTGAAGCCATGCTCCTTAGCCCATTCTACTATCCAGTTACTCAGCTTTTCTTCATGAAATGAAGGATGAGGAATCCTGGTTATCTGATCAAAGTAGTAACAGTATCTTTTATTTAAATCAAAGTTCATAATCTACTCCTTTGTGTATTTCTGAATCCACTCGGTAATTTCCTTTAAACGGCGGGATCTGTGCTTTGGCTTGCCGCCTCTGGACAGTTCATGGTTTTCACCCTTGAACAAACACATTCTGGCTTCTACGCCAAGTGCTCTGATTGCCGTAAACAGCTGTAATCCCTCTGGATATGGACAACGGTAGTCTTCAAATGAGTGAATGAATAACGTTGGTGTCTTTACATTGTTTGCGTAGGCTAATGGTGAAACTCGCCAGATCTCCTTTGTACAGTTATGAATGTCTTCAAAGCCCATCTCAAATGGAACATCCAGGCCATAGTCACTTGCCAGCATCATGCTCATCCAGTTGGAAATTGATCTCTGAGTAGCTGCACAGCAGAATCTGTCAGTATGGCCAATGATCCAGTTGGTCATGAAGCCGCCATAGCTGCCGCCGGTTACCGCAACTCTCTTTTCATCAATTGGATATTGTCTGATTACTTCATCAGTGAAATCCATGATGTCTTCGTAGTCAATTGTTCCATACTTATCCTGACGGATGTCAGCGAACCAGTTGCCATAACCATCTGAACCACGTGGGTTACAGTAGAATACGATGAATCCCAGATTTGCCCAGTATTGCATCTCATGATAATAGATCTCACCATAGGCTGTACGTGGCCCGCCATGAATATCCAGGATACCCGGATATTTCTTATTTGGATCATAGTCAAATGGCTTTAATACCCAGCCTTCAACCTCGAAGCCATCCTTCTTGACGACTACCTTTTCAGGTTTGGCCACATAGTATTCTTCCATTAACGGTTCATTGATCTTAGATAACTGTTCCAGTGAACCGTCTTCCTTGACTCTGTATATTTCCTGTAGTTTCTGATCAGCCATCGCAATGACAATTATGTCCTTTTCACCGATGCAGTAGTCACATACTACACCGTTGAAATTGGTGATCTTTTCAAAGTCGTTACCGACGATTTTCTCAAGCGGAGCGTTTGATTTAAGAGTTGGGACCAGATAAATCATTCCCTTTTCATTGCTTAAGCCCTTGCCTCTTCCCCACTTGGAATCCGTACCTACGGAATTCCAGAGTGAAGTATCCTTATCGATGAACAGTTTCATTTCACCGTTTTCAAAGAAGAACAGCTTACCGCTTTCATTAACACCATATTCTTCACCATAGGTCCCCATGATTAAAATCTTGCCATCATAGTGCTTGACACCATGAATCAGCATGTCATCCTTTGGATACAGACAGCTGAATTCTTCCTTTTCTACGTCATACTGATATACCTGTGACCATTTTGCCTTTACGGCATCATAGTCAATGCCGGTAATGAGAATGATGTTATCCTTATAGTCAAATGATTCAACATCAAGTGTTGCTGGTCCGATTCGCTTGATTTCACAACTCTTCTTATCGACCAGATACAGTGATGTTCTGTTCTTATTGATGAAGCCGGCACCGTTAAAGAAGAACGGATATTCATCAACGACCTGATAATCCTGGTTCTCTTCCTTTACCTTTTCATATTTCATCTGATCTTCATTTGATAATAGATAATAGTCAGGACAGTTAAGATCAGTATTGGCACTTACCAGATACTTGTCCCCGATGTCCTTGATCGTATTTACGGCTAGTGGCAGCTTGAAGGCCAAACTGGCTTCCCCGCCATCCTTCAGATTAAGGCGGTAGAATTCGCTGTGAACAGTCTTATCCTCTTCATCACGGTTAGCCATGAAAAGAATGTTGTCATCATCTTCTAAGATGAAGTATCTTTCTGACTTGCCACTGGTCAGCTGTCTGATCTGTCCGTTCTTAAGCTGGAAAATGTGGCTTTCATAATTGTTCTTTTCGACATTCTGCTTGGTTTTGACAAAAAGAATCTTGCCATCTGAACTGTATGCCAGATTGTTCAGAAAATTAAACTCATGAAATAAATCCTGTGTAATCTTTTTCATAATTCTTCCTTTCATCCTGTATTTGCGTTTTGTTTGATTCGTTATTATAAAAAGAGGCAGTTAATTCTTCATAATTCATCCGTAGCATCTTAAAAGACGTTATCGTTACATTCAGACATGCTGTGGGATCGTGAAGAGTTTTTCCATAACCACCTCTTATTGTTTTCCATTTATTATTTGTCAATTCTTTCTATAAACTAATTATACTTTTAACTATTCAGCTTCTTTCAATGGATGCCTGATTTTTGAACAGAAGCCTTTTCTTTTAAAAAACTTGGGGTCTTGGTAAAGACCCCAAGTCTCATTGTCTTATAAACTGATTATTCTGCGCAGCTAACGTACCAGAAGAATTCGTTTGCCTGAGGAGATGTTGTATATCCTGTTGTTGTAGGTTTTACTAAGTTAGCAGTACCATATCCTAATAATGGGATATTGAAGCACTGTTCTTCAATAGCATACTTTTCAGCATCGTGTAACTTCTGGAGTCTTTCTTCGCCAGTCATCTTTGAAGCTTCATCCAGCATAGCATCATAAACTTCATCGCCCTGTGTATGTGTTGTAGCTGTTCTGTAGAGCATTAACTCTAAGAATGTTGTTGGGTCCATGTAGTCAGCTGAGAATGCGTTTCTAGCTAATTCGAAGTCACCATTAGATCTGTTAGAGAAGAATGTACGTAATTCAGCTGTTTCCTGAACGATCTTAACGCCGATCTTCTTGTATTCAGATGCGATAACATCAGCGATTGTTGAATGCATTGTTGATGCATTGTAGCTGTAAGTAAGTGTTAATACGTAGCCTTCAGCATCTGGTGTGCTATAACCAGCATCAGCAAGTAACTTCTTAGCTTCTTCATAATCTGTGTAGACTAATGTGCCAGCTTCATCATTCCAGTCACCGTTGATACCTGGCATACCATCTGGTAAGAATGAAGATAATGGGTAGTAAACGCCTTCAGCATCAAGAGCTGTAGCTAACAGTTCACGGTCGATACCTAACTGTAATGCTCTACGAACGTCTCTGTTTGCTAATGCTTCATTTCCACCGTATGCATTAACGTTCATGTAGTAGTTAATAGCACCAGTAACGATGATTGAATCAGCGATTTCTGGGTCATGTGTTACAACAGTAGCATCTACTGCGCTAGCGAAGTCGATCTGGCCGCTCTTGAACTGAATTAACTGAGCATCCATGTCTTCAACGATCTTAGCTTCTAAGTTTTCTGTAACAACCTTGTCAGCATATACGAAGTAAGGATTCTTCTTCAGTGAGATGTGATCAGCCTTGTCGATGTCTGTGAAGTAGTAAGCGCCACTTGTTGGAACAGCTGGGTTGTTTGCCCATGTTGTATCGCCGTCAACTGCGAAGTCTGCTCTTACTGGGTAGTAAATGCCGATTGATAATAAGCTTGTGAAATATGGACATGGTTTTATCAGATGGAAAATCAGAGTATGATCATCTGGTGCTTCAACACCTAAATCTGTCATGTCAGCAGCCTTTGTGCCGTTATGAGCATACTGTTCTGCACCTACAACATAGTCATAAATGTATGACTGATATCCACAGTCAGCTGTCTCTAAGCTTAAAGAGTGCTTAACACCATAAACATAGTCACCTGCTACAACTGGCTGACCATCACTCCACTTTGTATCTAAAAGTGTGAATGTGTATGTCAGACCATCGTCAGAGATCTGCAAATCCTTTGCAGCATCAGCTACCATTGAGCCATCTGGTCCGATATGGTACAAACCGAAGAATGCCTGGTTAGTAACATAAGCAGTAACAGAGTCACCAGCGTTACTTGGGTCCATTGAGCTTGGTTCACCGCCAATAGCGTAAGTGAATGTGTCCTTAATGCCACCGCCCTGTGATGGATCTGGAGTTTCACCTCCGCCACCGCCATTTTTACAAGCGGCAAGTGATAAAACCATCATGATAGCTAATAATAAAGTAACAACTTTTCTTATTTTTTTCATAATTTCTTTCTCCTTTCGTTATTACTTTTCATATAAGAAACACCATACCAGTCTGTCACCTACTTTACACGGATCTGGCATGTTGTTTTTACAGCGCTCCGTTGCTCTCTGGCAACGTGTAGAGAACGGACAACCCTTAGGTGGGTTGATTGGTGAAGGAATTTCTCCTTCAACTACGATTCTTTGTTTGCTCTTTGCTACATCAGGGTCAGGAATCGGTATTGCCGATAACAGAGCCTGTGTATATGGGTGTAACGGACGATGATATACATCGTTTGATGGACCCATTTCCATCATGTGGCCAAGATACATGACACCGATCTTATCGGAAATGTACTTAACCATGCTTAAGTCATGAGCTATGAACAGATAGGAGAATCCCATCTCATTCTGAATGTTCTTTAAGAGGTTGATTACCTGAGCCTGAATTGATACGTCAAGAGCTGAGATAGGTTCGTCACAGACGATGAACTTTGGATTAACAGCTAGTGCACGGGCAATTCCGATACGCTGTCTCTGTCCGCCAGAGAACTCAGCCGGATAACGGCGGATGTGGTCAGGTTTCAAGCCAACTATCTTCAATAGTTCTACAACTCTGGCTTCTCTTTCTTCGTCAGTGTTGTAAATGTTGTGGATGATCATTGGTTCCTTAATGATTTCACCAACGGTCATTCTTGGGTTTAAGGATGCATATGGATCCTGGAAGATCATCTGTACATCCTTACGGAAAGCCTTCAATTCAGCTCCCTTGATCTTGGAAATGTCCTTTCCGTCAAATTCAATTGTTCCACCTGCAGGTTCATACAGTTTTACAATGGTACGTCCAAGAGTGGACTTGCCGCATCCTGATTCACCTACAAGACCGAATGTTTCATTTGGATATACTTCAAAGCTGATTCCGTCAACTGCCTTGACGATCTGCTTTGGAGCAAAGAGGCCTTTGGTAACATCGAAGTAAGTTTTCAGGTCAGTAACCTTTAAGATTGGCTGTACTTCACTCATTACTTATTACCTCCTCTCTCATAATGCAACCAGCAGCTGCATTTATGTGTTGGACTGAACTGTTTCTCTTCAGGAGCATTATCCTTACAGATCTTCATTGCCTTTTCACAACGGTCAACAAATGGACATCCCTTTGGCGGGTTCAATAAATCTGGTGGTGAACCGGCAATTGGTGTCAATGGTTTACGGCTGTCATCTTCCGGGTTGGAGATACAGTTCAGTAAGCCTAATGTGTAAGGATGCTTAGGATCGTAGAAGATTTCCTTGTCAGTTCCGATTTCAACGATCTTTCCACCGTACATGATGGCGATTCTGTCACACAGCTTGGCAACAACGCCTAAGTCGTGAGTAATCATGATGATTGCTGAATCAGAAGTGTTTCTTAAGTTATCAATCAGTTCCAATACCTGAGCCTGAATGGTTACGTCCAGGGCTGTGGTTGGTTCATCAGCGATGATAAGCTTAGGACTGCATGCCAGGGCAATCGCAATTACGATACGCTGTCTCATGCCGCCTGAGAATTCAAAAGGATATTGAGTTATACGTTTTTCAGGTGAAGGAATACCTACTAAACGCATGAGTTCAAGTGCTCTTTCCTTTGCCTGAGATCTGGTCAGATCCGTATGTTCCAGAATCGGTTCTACCAACTGTTCTTCAATTTTCAGAATCGGATTCAGGAATGTCATAGGATCCTGGAAGATCATGCCCATGCTATTGCCACGGATCTTTCTCATCATTGCGGTGTATTCCTTATGAGAACTGAACTTTGATGGAGAAATGTCCTGACCATCAAAGATGATGTTTGACTGTTCACCGATCTTACCGTTAGAGGCTAATAAACCGATGATTGAATACATTGTCTGTGATTTACCAGAACCTGATTCACCAACGATTCCCAGAACCTCACCCTGTTCGAGTTCGAAGGATACATCACGTACAGCAGCAACATTGCCCTGATCTGTAGTGAAATTAGTAACAAGATTCTTAACTTCTAAAAGTGCCATAGTTCTTCCTCCTGTTATCTTCTGTTAATGTCGAAGGCATCAGCCAGACCGTCACCTATGAAGTTAAGTGATAAACAGGTAAGGCTTATTGCCAGCATCGGCCAGATGATCTGAACCGGATATGTAAATACTAATGAACGGCAGTCATTTGCGAGTTTGCCCCAGGATGGGATGGTTGGATCAAGACCGATACCAACGTAACTCAGAGATGACTCCATGAAGATTGCGCTTGGTACCATCATTGTCAGGCTGACGATGATTGGACCGATTGCGTTAATAACCAGATGCTTTAACAGGATTCTCATGTCACTGGCACCGATTACTCTGGCAGCCAGAGAGAATTCCATTTCCTTCAGAGACATGATCTGTGCTCTTACCTGTCTGGCCATGCCTACCCAGGATGTAAGACAGATGGCAAACATCATTGAACCTAAGGTATTACCGAAGATCATTAAGATCAGTACTACGTACAATAAGGTAGGAACTGAATAGATGATGTCAACGATACGCATCATGAACATGTCAAGCTTGCCGCCGATGTAACCTGAGATACCGCCATAGATGATACCAATGAGCAAGTTAATGAAGGCTGTTGCGAAACCGATTGATAATGAAACACGTCCACCATAGAAGATTCTGGTAAAGATATCTCTGCCTAACTTATCTGTTCCGAATGGATGAGTTAAGCTTGGCAATAAGTTACGGGCTGAAATGTTCTGTTCTTCATAGCCAAACTGTGAAAACATTGGAACCAGAATTGAACCGATAATCATGATGACGATGAATATCAAACCGGCAACTGCCATTTTATTCTTTCTGAATTTGCTCCAGGCATCCTGAAAGAATGTCTTGGATTCCATGGCGATAAATTCGGAATTCTTTTCGGATTCATCCAGGGCTTCAAACATGTCATCTGTATAGTTAATTAGATTTTCACTCATGATATAGCCCCTTCCTATTTATCAAATTTAATACGTGGGTCAACAATGGCCGCCGTAATATCTGAAACTAAGTTCATTACAATGATTAATGCTCCGAAGAACATTGTTACCCCCATTACCAGAGTGTAGTCACGGTTGGTGATGGAAGTTGAGAATTCCTTACCTAAACCATGGATTGAGAACAATGCTTCAATTACCATTGAACCGGTAATTGAGTTTGCCAGCATTGGTCCGGCATAAGTAATGATTGGTAATAATGCATTCTTTAAGCCGTGCTTTACTGTGACCAGCTTCTCACTTAAGCCCTTCGATCTTGCCAGTGTGATGTAGTCCTTGTTCATTTCATCTCTCAGAGAAGATCTGGTTAAACGGGTAACCATGGAGAGTGACGAAAGTGCCAGGGCCGCTACCGGCAATATGAAGTGCTTAGGTGAGTCAAGCCCGGAAGCGGGGAGCCATTTCAGATTTACACAGAATAGCACCATCGCCGCCATGGCAAACATGTAGGACGGCATGGAGACACCGAAGGTTGCCGCCAGAGTTATCAAGCTGTTCACCCATTTCTTTTTGGTCAGGGCACCTACAATTCCAAGCGATACCCCTAAAACCATTGAAACAACGAAGGAAACAAGTCCAAGTTTGAATGTCGGCTGGAATTCCTGCCAGATAACGTCACTTACCTGTCTGTTCTTTTTGGAGATTGATTCACCAAAGTCACCCTTTACAGCGTTCTGTAAGAAGATAACGTACTGTTCTCCCAAACTCTTATCCAAGCCATATTTAGCTCTTAAGGATTCATATTGCTGCTGCGTCATTCTTTTATTATCCTGTTCAAACGGATCACCAGGCATAGCTCTGACACCAAAGAAAGTAATCGTTGTAAGAATAAATAAAGTAAGGGCACCAATTCCCAGTCTTTTTAAAATGTACTTGAACATTTATATTTCCCCCTTCGCTTATTGTTTTTTTGTATAAATGAGATTTTACTCTCATTTATGCAATAACACAACAGTTTTTTACATTTTTTTGTAAATTATTCATTTGATATGAAAATAATTTACACCATAATCACTTTCATGTCAAAGAAAACAACGTTTTATATGCTTTTTATAGGCCACACGTGAAAAAATGGCCCATTTTTACACCAAATTGGCCATTTATTTATATATGATAATTATGAAAATGTTTTCATTATTTTGTAAAAATAAACTTTTTACCCCTGCTGATACACTCTAAAATGCTTTCATATCCCTCGTTAATGTGTCCTATGACATTAACTCGTTCATCAGCCTCAAAATTCTCCTTCATTATCTGGATCTCTCCTGAATATCTCAGATACTTTTCGTTATCAATTGTTATTGTTCCTCTGTTTCTCGGCAAGGCATAACTCTTAGCAGGTATTTTTTCACCTGCTGAGGCATACTCCCTTGATTCCTTGACACGTACCAGCCAGAATGGGGCATCTGGTCTGTTTGTAAATAACTTTCCATATAAATACTCATATTCCTTATTTATATATACAGGCAACATAATTGCGTCATTCTTTTCACTTTCTGTTATGAGCTTCTGCTGATATTCTGATAGCCCACTATCACCGGTTAAGATCAGATCAACTTCATCTCTTAACTGACAGTATTGCACATAAGGTTTTAATAAACGGTGTTCTTCCAGTGTCGGTAATCCTTCAAATATAGGTCCCCTTTTCTTTTCATCACCCGCGATAAAAGCCCCTGTCTTTATGCCAAGTGCCTTCAGTTCCTTGTTTCTCTCTCTGAAATATCCCCAGTCAAGACCGGTTTCCTTTCTTGGATAATAATTATGTATGGCTATGACATCACCCTTCAGCTTTTTGACAAATGAAGGCTCTATTGTGGACGCATTCACTACGATTCCACAATAATTACTGGCTTCTATTATTTCCTCTTCACTGAAGCCAAAATCAAACCTTATGTAATCTATGCAATAATCATTAACCAGCTTTTTCAAACTGTCATAACCAAGAGCCTTTAATCCTCTTGGCGACAAGTCTGCTATTACCTTCTTATTATTCCGTTTGAGTGCTTCTAATAATCTGATTGCCTTATCCTTAAAAGAATCATTAAATTCCTCGGCAATATGAAAAGAAGTAAAATAAATGTCACTATCCTTATTTAATATAATGTCATCTTCAATGTCAGAGACATATATCGAATTACCAAACATTATTATCACCACGCAATCTACTATCTAAATATTAGCATATTATTAACCCTTATTTAAGCAACTCAAGTTTTGTGTCGGGTTACTTTCTTGTCATAAGATTCATAATATAGTTAGCAGAAAGGAACAAAAATAATATAGGGGTACAACATGAAAAAACTATTAGCAATTATATTTTCAGCAATAATTATATTTACGCAATTTAGTGGAACTGTTTTAGCAGAAGATACTTCCAGTCCTGAAAAGCCAATAGATATTACTGAATCTGAAACCAGAGATGTATATGTTATAGGCACAAGAACACTTAGTTATAGTAATCTAACTGGTAACATCAAGTTCCTGACTACCGGCACAGCAACAAAAATAACTGATGCATGGGGAAATGTAACATTCAACCATAATCTTACAACTATACTATACAGCTATACAGTTACATCAGGAGTTGGTTATCCTACTTTAACTTCTGTGTCTTATCCAACAACCCCTGGCCACCGTTTACAGGCAAGAGTTACTGTACTTTGGCATGGTGGTCCACATGATGGGGAATCAATGACTCTGACATATCTAATTTTTTAGTTAATTGAACAATTCCTTTCTGCTTTTACAGATTATAATAGTATTTAGATGAGGGAAAAATGTGGATCAGGTAAAAATAGGTAAATATATTGCCAGAAAAAGAAAAGAAAAAGGTTTGACACAAACTCGTGTCGCTGAAGTCCTGTTAGTTACCGACAGAGCTGTTTCACGATGGGAAAACGGTAAAAATCTTCCAGACATGGATTTAATACCGCAATTATGTGACCTTTACGATATCACTATTGATGAATTCTTTTCTGGAGAAGATATCAAAGAAAAAGAAACCTATAAAAATAAACTCAACAATGATAACGCCTCACTGATGTGTCTTGTATTTATGGTTTTATTAATGTTTTTTACATTGCCAATAGCTAACGAAAATCATTATGTTAATAAGTTTTCAAGGTTTGATCATGATACTATATGGCATCAAGTTGAAACTACAATGGGGAAAAGCGGTATTGTCAGTACCATGGTATCTTTCCTGAAATACAACTATGGCAGTAAGGAAGTATATCTGTATTTTGATGGTAAAGAGCCCGAATCATCGCTCAATTCAATCATAGTCAGAAACAACAGCCTGCTTAGCGATACTATTATTCTTCCATTTCTGGATGGAACTTATACATACACTGGAGAAGACGATATCACCATAACTTTTGAAAACGGAACCTATCAAATCAATGGAGACATAACCACTCTGGGTTTGGATGATGTGTACTCAAGTGGCAAATGCAGTTTCAAGATAAAGGAAATAGTACCTGATGACGACCATTATCTATATAAGATATATTTAAAAGACTCATATCCCCTATTAATAGGATATAAAACAAATAATAGATTTATCATTTACAACAATGATCAAGAATATCTGTTTAAAAAATAACAGATATTTTTTTAACTCAAGTTTTGTGTCGGCTTATTATCATGTGATTTTTGTTAGTATTTGTATAGGAAAGGACTGATAATATGAAAAAATACTTGAGGTGTTTACCTTTATTTATCACAACGCTGATATGCTTCAGCATAGTCGTATCTTCTTTCCTCGTAAAGGATGCCGCTGACGAAACTCTCAAAGTAGTTAACGAAAACATGGAGAATTATGTTGAGCTAAGTGGAAAATATGAAAAGGCCTGGCAACCTTACTCTAATTTGAAAATTATGGCTGACAGCCAGAAAATACTTGATGTTCAACAAAAGCTGAAGAGTTATTATGATGTTCAGAACTGCATCATGCGCAGACTGTATCTTGCGACTTTTAATGATGGAAGATGGGTAGACACGGAACATGCCTTCTTTGATGATATTTCAGAGTCTTTTATTAACGGTACTGAAAATGAATACTTTCTTGATCCTGCCAACGCAGAAACAATTGAGCGCTACATGTCAGCTGATTTAACGATCAGTGTGTTTGGTGATAATAAGACAGAGATACTGTTTCATAAATACGGCAACAAATTCAGATATTACCGTGATGAAAAAATAGGAGCATATTTCGATGAATTCAGCCAGGATGACATTGATAACGGAACTTTTATCTGTTATGTTCCAAGATTCCATACGATATATAAATCTCCTGAAATAAAAGGGCAATATGATTTAAGCATAGATTCCAGAGAAGCAGTATATGGGGACGAAATAATACTGGCAGAATTCTTCTCCAAAGATGGAAAGATCGTACATGTTGAGCCTTACAGATTTATCATTAAAGGAACGTACTACACTCCAGATAGTGCAGATGATGACTATGGCATTGTCATACCGCAAAGCACACTTAACAAGATAGAAGAAAGAAGCGCAGCCATTTGCAAGGAATATAATTGTAATACACAGGATAGCAGCAGTCTCAACCTTTATGATAGAGCGTCTTTAGTAAGCAAAACAACCTATGCTTCCAAAGCAGTGGTCAGGGCAAAAACCATAGATGACATAGATGACATTATCAGTTACATAAAAAGCGAGTGTGGCGATGTTGATGGTTTAAAGTTGCAGGCTACCGCAAAGGAATATGATCTGATATCTGCACCGGCTAAGAACTTACTTTCCATCAGCAATATCATATTCATGTTTTCCATAGTTGTTACAGCACTGCTGTTAGTGCTGGTTGTATTCATTAACACCAGAAACAGAAAGGTTGAAACAGGCATATATCTGTCACTTGGTGAAAGCAAGAAAAATATTGCCAGAAAATACATTACCGAAATCTTAGTGATAGCTACAATTTCACTTATCATTTCCTTAGGCGTTGGCACCTACGTAAGTAAATCTGTAATTAATAAAAACATTAAAAACTATAAACTGCCTAAAGAAGTAGCCACTAGTGATTCAATGGTAAAGACACAGAACTTAATAAACAAAGTTGAGGTTTCCTTGGATGCCAGGGCAATCATTGTAACTTGTATCTCATGTTATGGAGCAGTGGTGATCTCGGCCCTTGTTTCAACAAACATCGTCATGAAATCATCTCCTAAGGAACTGCTTGTAAAGGAATAAGCATGAATATAATAGGAAGAACATTAAGGTATATTACAAGAAACATTAAGCATTCTATCCTGATTTTTCTAGCTTTGTTTGTTTCAGGTACTTTTGTGTGCGGAAGCTACGTCATACAGGAGGCAGTCGGCAACATACAGAATCAGTTTACAAACAAGACAGGTCCTCACCTGTTTCCTGTTTATCAGCTTGAAGATGACGTAAAAGACTCAATGTTATGGTCAAAAGAAAACAGAAATAAAAGAGATACTTATGTTTTCTATAGAACTGTTCTGGAAAAATGCTTTATCGATCCAAGGGTAAAATCATATTCATATAGCTTATACAAATATGTTTATACCGATAAACTTCATGAAGATGTATCAGACTGGAATTATCTGGTCTCAGAAGCAAAATACTATAATGAGTTGAAATTATATGGCATTAAATCACCTGTCTTTAATGATCTGAAAACAAATGATGTAATACTGAGAGACGGGAGATTATTATCTGATTCAGAGATAAATAGCGGTGAAAAAGTCTGCCTGATATCAGAAGATCTGTGTATGGATGATAACGGGGTAAAAAGACCACTTAACGTAGGTGATTACATTCCAGTCAGTTTGATATATTTTGATACCGATAACGGATTGTTTTCTACCATGAAGAACAGACTTCTGGCGGACCATACCATTTCACTGAAGGTAGTCGGTAAATATACACTCAATAACACTGACATTTCTGATAACAGAATATTTGTACCTAACCTTTTGGTAGAGCAGCTCGATAACATCAGCATGGAGATGGAAGCATCATACAACATAGTTAAAGATTCATCATATGAATCGTTAAGCACAAACTGCATAGCCATAACAGATGTTGACATTGAACTGCGTGATATCAGTGATGTAATAGACATGAGTCTGGAAATGAGTACAGATCTATGGGATTTAAACCATGCCATTAACAACCTGGGCGAAGATGGCCTGCCTAAGGAGGAATACCTGAAGATTATCAAATCAACAGATTTGTTCGCAAACTATAGTTGGATAACAGATGAACTTGATTCATTAACTGATTATCTGCAGGTAATATCTGTAGCAACATTCTTAGCTATCCTATCGATCATGGTATACATAATCATAAAAAGAAGAACAACAGAAATAGGATTACTGTTAAGTCTGGGCGAAAATAGGAGATCAATTATTTTTCAGTTAACATCTGAAATACTCATACTTTCAATTAGTGCCACATTATTATCAATATTAACCGGTACCGTAATAGCTAAACCTATAGGCAATCTGATGATGGAAAACACGATCAAGGAAGAATCTGTTTCCCATTCCACAGATCAGTATGGGAATAGAATAGAAAAGATATTGTAAATAAATAATGATGATATCGAGGAAATGATGCAGATAAAGCTGGACAACGTCGCTATCATAAAAACAGCCATAACAGAAAATCTGATTGCCATTTTATCCATGTCATTATCACTGTTATACATATTAAAGTTAAAACCTAAGCAGATATTATTAAACTAAAGGAGAATGAGCATGAGCATCTTAGAAGTAAGGAACATAACATACTATTATCAGGATGGAAGAAATAAAAGAGTAATATTGAATGACCTTGATGCCGAATTTGAAAAAGGTAAGTTCTATGCCATCCTGGGAGAATCAGGAAGCGGTAAAACTACTTTCCTCTCTTTAATAAGCGCTCTTGATTCTCCTAAGGAAGGTACCATTCTTTATGAAGGCAAGGACATCAGGGAGATAGGTTATGAAAGATACAGAAGAAACTGCATCGGCATAGTCTTTCAGAACTATAACCTCATCCAGTACATGACGGCAGTAGAGACTGTATTGGTAGCGATGGGCATAACAGAGAATAAGATAGAAGGAAACAGGAAGGAAGCAGCATATAAGCTGTTAGAGGAATTAGGAATAGATAAGGAAACGGCAGACAGAAGAGTAAACAGGCTTTCAGGGGGAGAGCAGCAGAGGGCAGCAATAGCGAGAGCATTGAGCACAAATGTGGACATCATCATGGCTGATGAGCCTACGGGAAATCTGGATCATGAGACAAGTGAGGGGATAATAGAGTTATTCATGAAGTTAGCTCATGAGAGAAACAAGTGCATAATAATGGT
>JAFUCG010000128.1 GCA_017459795.1 Erysipelotrichaceae bacterium
CAGATAGATCAGAAATACCGTTAATGAGGCAAATGCCGTGTGTCCGCCTGGAAAACTCTTAAAATAATCAGAAGAAGCAAACGGATGAGGCAAGTACCATGGTACAAACTGGGTTGCCGGATCAGTCAGTGAATAGAATCTTGGTCTGCCAAATAAGTACTTCAGCCCTTCTACCGTCAACATGACTGCCACTATGGTGATCATAAAGGTCATTGCCAAAACAAACATGTCCTTGGTGATGTTTGGTTTGATGATCTGAAACATCAACAATATCAGTAGTGATGCAAATATGGCTAACGGTAACCACATCTTCAGAGAAAGATGTGCCCACTCACCTATTTCACCGAATACCAGAATACTGCCGATGAAATTAATTACGACAGTCGCTACAACAGATCTGAAACGATGATTGCGACAATACCATACCACTACCCCTGAGCAATACATCAGCATGATTGCCGAAGGTACCATGGCCATGTAGTTTACCACATTTCCAGCCCAGCTATCCGGATCGTATAACATCTGAGATATTCTCAGATCAAATAATGTCCCACATACTAACCCCGTTAAAAACAATATGAACAATATGATGAATACTTTTCGTGTCATTTATTACCTGCTGGCCATGAAGTTTTCGATGTCAGCTACTTCCTTCATGACGTCCTTGCTTAAGCAGATGCAGCCGTTTTCGGTGATCATGATGTCGTCTTCGATTCTGACACCGATTCCCTCTTCTTCAAGATACAAACCAGGCTCATCGGTAATGACATTACCAGGCTGTAACGGTTCATCAGGTAATGAAACATCATGTGTTTCCAAGCCTAAGTGGTGAGAAACACCATGCCAGTAATAATCTCTTACGGTCTTGCCATCCTTTAATAAACCTAACTTTGGTAATTCTTCCTGGTAGAATTCAATTACCTTGTTATTTAATTCTCTGGTTGTCATGCCAGGCTTGGCAATTTCCATGACATATTTATTGGCTCTTAAGACAGTTTCATAGATTTCTCTCTGTCTGTCGCTGAACTTGCCGTTAACCGGGAAAGTACGGGAAATGTCAGCGTTATAGTACTTATGAGAAGCACCCAGGTCAACTAATACCAGATCACCAGGCTTGGTCTGCTGGTTGTTCTTGCCATAGTGCAATACTGTGGCGTTCTTGCCACTAGCACAGATCGTATGGAAAGCGTGATCGCACTGTTCACTCTTTAAGACAAAGTCAAAGTAAGCTTCCAGTTCGTTTTCCCAGATGTAGTCACGGGCAGCTGTCATCATAGCCTTGATGCCGGCATCAGTAACGCTGATAGCCTTGCACATGTTTTCAATTTCATATTCTTCCTTAACCATTCTTAATCTGGCTGTATTTTCAAAGATATTCTTAACCAGTACATCAGGATACTGCTTTCTTACCTCATTGAATAAGTCAGCTAATGGCCAAGGCTGGTCAAATTCCTGCTTAGACAGTTCGCCACATAAGGTAAACTGATGGATCTTGCCATAGTTATTCAGATACATAGCAATTGTGCTCTTTAACTGTTCAACATATCTGACATCCTTGATGCCGCTGATTTCGCTGGCTTCCTTAGCCAAAATCTTACCGCCTACCCACTTGGCCATTACCGGATCAAATGGTTCAATGAACAGAATGGTCTGATTTACCTTGCCCATCTTTACAAGCATCAGAACCAGATTTTCATTGTCCAGACCTGTTAAGTAGTAGAATGAACGGTTAACATCGAATGGATGAGTTTCATCGCCAATGTTATAGCTTGCCTTACCGGCCATTAAAATGGAAATTGAATATTCCGGTAAGCTTTCAAATAATTTTTCTCTTCTCTCTTGAAACATTTTATTTACCTCCCATTACATCATTGAATGTCGTTATCTTTATGTTGTCGCCCTTGCTTTCAACGCATTTTATCTTAAGATCACTGTATCTTTCAACTAATGAGCAGTCATCAGTTCCCAAGTAATCTTCCCTAAAGGCCTTTTCATAACACTGAAGTAAGACTTTTCTTGGAAAGCCCTGCGGTGTCTGGGCTCTTTTTACCTTTTCACGGTCTATCGTTGCGGAAACATAGCCATCTTCAGTGATCTTAATGGTATCAGTTACACTCTTAACCAATAAAGCTCCCTGATTTTCATTGATCTCATTCTTTAGGTTTTCAAGATCTTCCGCTTCTAAGAAACATCTTGCCCCATCATGAACCAGTACATATTTCTCACTTGCATTTAACAGACCGTTATAAACACTTTCCTGTCGGCTTGCCCCTCCCTTACAGAATACTGTCTTAGGGCAGCCATCCTTAAGGTACTGTTGAACCTCTTCACTTGTTACCAAGACAATCTGTTTACAGTCATCATCATTAATAAAAGGCTTCAGTGTCTTTTCAATGACTTTTTCGCCATCCGGGAACTGATACAGTATTTTTGAAACCTGCTGGCCAAATCTGGTTGACTTGCCTGCTGCTACGATAATAACGGAATAGTTCATGTGATACCTCTTACCTAAACTATTTTAGCACAAGTTAGCCTCTGATAAAGAAAAAAGAGACCGAAGTCTCTTTAGTTAGTGTTTACTTGAAAACATCTTCCTTAGCCAGGCCGGCTTTATGCATGATCATTACCCCAATGAGCAATGCTCCCTGAGAAATGATGTTAGTCAGCTGAGCTGTCCAGTGCATCGAACTTGAATCATCAAACTTACTGCCCAGATAACCCATGCCAAGCATGAAGATAAATGAGATCACAAAGAAGATGATGGCCACCGGCTTTTTCATCTTATGAGCCTTTGTGCTCAGAATGAACTGGGTGCCACCTAATCCTAGAACCTGGAAAATGATGAATATCAGGTTACTGGTATAAGCAGCAGGTGCAGCTACAGCCAGAGCCTTATTTGATTTATTACCTAATGTGACTAATGACAAAAATACCAGCATGAAGCCAGGAGCCTGCATTGGAAACATTGAAGTATCCAACACGACGAAGTCGCAGATGTTTAAGGCATATAAGATCTTCCAGGTTGCCTTGTAAATGCCGCCAATCAATACCATGATTGATCCGGCTGCCAGTAAGGCGAAAGCTCCTTTGCTCATCTTATTGTATAAATCTCTCTGTAAGATAACTGCACTGATGAAAAACAATACTACCGGAATGAAGTCAACGATAGCCATTGGAACTGAAATGCCGTTCATATTACTATCACCCTAAGACTTCACTATTTGATCCACTTGATGTTAGCCAAGCTGTACAGCGGTACACCAGGGATGATGGCCGGTGTCTTTTTATAATACTTCTGGTATTCAGGATCATTGCCATAGTTCTTGTTCTGACGTAATTCAAGTCTCTTAGCGCCTGAGAACATGACATACAGGATCAGTAAGTAACCAATTAACCAGACGATGGTCTGTCCGCCATGAACAGTACCGATGCCTGAAACAGTTACGCCTGTCCAGAATAAGATCTCACCGAAATAGTTAGGACATCTGACAATAGAATACAGACCATCATCAACGAATCTGTTAGGATTTTTAGCCTTGGCATCTGACTTCTGTTTGTCAGCCAGTGATTCAATGATGACACCTGCCAACATGACGATACCGCCAATGACAGCGAAGAAACCACCGTTATCGCCGTTAATTGCTCTGTAGGTAATGGCTGATGTCTGGAATACATATTCGAATGCGACATAGATCCAGACAAATACGCTTACAAAGATTGGAATCTTCTTTTCGCCTACTGTTTCATTAACAGCCTTTTTCAGATTGTTCTGATAGTTCTTGTTCTTTAATTCTCTGTAAAGCAGATAACCGGCAAGTCTTAAGCCGTAAACCATTAACAGTACGCACATTACTAATGTAGGTACTGAAAGCTTACCGGCAAACATGATCATTAAGGTTAAGCCGATGCCGCATACAGCTAAGCCATAACCTACTGACATGAACCATACGAAACGGTAGAATCCTACTAATGTAAGTACGGCACTGACAGCCAGTAATATCCACATCTGTGTTGGAAATACCATAACTATTTACCTCCGAAGTAATTCTTAATGTATTCCTTGAAGCTTGCTTCACCATATACTGTGTCGCCAACCAGATCACTGGTCAATGTCCACTTTGAGAATCTGATGATTGCTTCTTTTCCTGATTTGTTTAACTTGTTAATGAATGCCAGAACATCAAACAGCCATGTTGGAGCACTCTTGATTTCAACCTGCTTACCGGCTGCTTCAGCACACATTGTGGCGATTTCCTTATATGTATAGGTTTCCTTGCCGCCGATGCTGTAAGTCTTGTTTTCATCCAGCATGTGCTTAACGATGAATTCTGCGAAGTCAGGTGTATCAATTACGTTGCACTTGCAGCTGCCGTCACCTAATAAGTTGACCTTGCCTGCTTCGATCATTGGTTTGAATACTTTGGCAATGTCATAGAAGTAACCTGTAGGTCTGTAGATGACATATGTTAAGCCGCTCTTCTTTAATTCAACTTCCATCTTGGCCTTTGCATCAAGCATTGGTACCTTTGGAGCTTCATCAGCTCTGATTACTGAGATGTAGTTGAAGTACTTTACACCGGCTGCCTTAGCTTCGTTCATGAAGTTAACGTTACCCTGATAGTCAATGTCATAAGCTGTTAAGGTCTTGCTGGCACCGGTTAAGCCCATTGTAGTAATGGCAACTTCGCAGCCATCACAGATACCCTTTAATGTTTCAGGCTTCATGGCATTGATCTGTCTGAATTCATACTTGCCAACCAAGCCTTCAATTTCTCTTTCCTTTAAGTCAGCTGCGACTACTTCGTGGCCCTGCTTAACTAATTCCTTTAAGATATCGGCACCTAAGTTACCGAAAGCTCCTGCTAATACTACTTTCATTTGAATATCCCCCTATTTTCCGCTCTTCTCTTTGGCACGCTTGTCATTGATGATGTCCATGTGTTCGGCAGTGATGAGAGTAACGCCGTTTTCCTTGGCCCAGGCAACACAGCCCTTCAAGGCAGTTGGTAAGAAGATTCTAGGAACCTTTACCAGCTTAGCGCAGGCTTCATCAGTAAACTGAACTTCCGGATCAATTCTCTTGGCAGCGTACTGTACTGAAGAGATGCTTGTTTCTCTGATTGGTAATAATTCACCGATTGGTCTGTTGAAGATTGAACTTCTTGTATACCAGAAATTCTTGGAATCTCTGTAACCGTAATCTACTGGTACAGGTGGGAAATCCTGGCTTCTGACACCGTTAACGATGGCGTTGTAATATTTTTCCTTCATTAAGATCTTGTTGATCTTCAAAATGAAGTGTGCACCATATGGTGAAGTGATGCCGTTAAAGTCATGATACTTTTCCATTTCATAATGGTCATG
>JAFUCG010000129.1 GCA_017459795.1 Erysipelotrichaceae bacterium
ATAATTATGTAATATAATACTTATCGAAAGGAATTCCAGATGAGCATAGAATTAATAAAGTTACAATATAAGGACAAGGAAATAACCCTCATCCCTACTGCCCATGTTTCAAAGGAAAGTGCTGAACTCACCAGAAACACCATTGATGAGTTAAAGCCTGACTGCATCTGCATAGAACTTGATGAGGACCGTTATAATTCCCTGAAGAATCCTGATAAATATAAACAGACAAACATCACCAAGATCATCAAGGAGAAAAAAGTCGGTTTCATGCTGGCAAATCTGATCTTAGGCAATTATCAGCGTAAGCTTGCCAAGCAGTTAGGCTCAAAATCCGGTCAGGAAATGCTGATAGGCATTGAAAAAGCTGAAGAACTGAATGCCAAACTGGTTTTAGCTGACCGTAAGATTCAGACTACCTTCAAGAGAGTCTGGGCAATGCTGAACCTCAAGGATAAGTTCACCCTTATCACAACGATCATTTCTTCCCTGTTTGATGACGAAGAGATCAGTGAAGAAGACCTTAAGGCCATGCAGGAAAAGGACATGCTTAACAGTGCCTTGAAAGAGGTTGGCGAAAAGTTCCCTTCCCTTAGCAAGGTATTGGTTGAAGAAAGAGACCGTTACCTGGCCTACAAGATCAAAAATGCCCCTGGTAAGAACATCGTAGCCATCTTAGGTGCAGCCCATACCATTGGCATTCAGAAATACATCAATGAAGAATACGACATCGCTCAGTTTGATGTCATTCCCCCAAAGAAAACAACAAGCAAGTTAATTGGCTGGATCATACCACTTATAATCGTTGTCGCAATCATCCTCTCATTCTCCTTCAGTAAGGAAATGGGACTTAAGCAGATCAAGACCTGGATCTTGTTCAACGGCACATTAAGTGCCCTGGGAGTATTATTAGCTGGAGGCCACATTCTATCAATATTAGTTGCCTTCATTGCTTCACCAATCACTTCCCTAAATCCACTACTGGCAGCAGGCTGGTTTGCCGGGTTAACGGAAGCACATTTCAGAAATCCAACGGTAGCTGACTTTGACAGTCTCAATGAAGACCTGAATTCCTTAAAAGGCTTATGGAAAAACAAGGTCACAAGGATCTTATTAGTCGTTGTATTTGCCAATTTGGGCAGTACACTTGGCTCATTTGTCAGCGGCTTAAGCATTTTCAGTAATCTGATAGACAAAATGTAATGGCAACACCATTACATTTTTTAGTTATACAATTCATTTTTCTCAATGTACCATTTGCCGCCTTCCAGATATAGGTCCCTTTCATTATTACCTATCATGCAATTGAACAATAATCTGGAAGTGCCCTCATTTTTCTGTGGTGTGATCCTGTTGATTTTAGTGATGTTAAAAACGGTGCATTTATTCCAGCGAATATACAAAGGCCTTATTGCACCGGTCTTGGAAAATGAACATACTACATCAACATATATTCTCATGAATCACCTTACAGTTACTCTAAACCAGCTTACTTTAATCATATTCAAATACTAGCATTTACTTGATTTAATTTCAATGTATCTCTTGATTTATTTTCAATTAGATGATTAAATAATATCAGGAGGATCTCTTATGTCATTTGGTAAGAATTTTCGTTATCTAAGAAGAAAAAACAGATATTCTCAGAATCAGATCGCTGATGAATTCGGTTATAAGTCTTTTACAACTATCCAGAAATGGGAAGACGGTACTGCTGTTCCACCATATTCAGTCATTAAGAAACTCGCCAACTTCTTCAATGTCAGCGTTGATGATCTGATGAATGCCGATCTTTCCAATATCATCAATACCGAAATACCTGTTTTAGGTCTTGTACGTGGCGGCTCCCCTATTCTTGCTGAGCAGGATTACAAGGGTTTTGAACATGTCATTCCTGATGATGCAGCTCATGGTGACTGTTTCTATCTGGAAGTAGTCGGTGATTCAATGAAGGATGCCAGAATCTTGCCTGGTGACTATCTCTACGTTCACCGTCAGGATTACTTAAACAACGGTGACATCGGTGTCATACTCATTGATAATGAAGCAACCGTCAAGACCGTTTTCTTCAAAGGTGACACAATGGTCCTTCAGCCAGCCAATGATGAATATCAGCCAATCATTCTTGATGCCAAGACACAACAGGAAAAGAATGTCAGCATTATTGGCAAGGTATTACACAACCGTATTAAATTTTCCTGAAATAAGACTTCATGTCTTATTTTTTTTATGCCCTTTTTATACTACAATAAATGTTAAGGTGATATTTTATGAAGAAATTACGTGTATTCTTTGCCGTATTAATATGTAAGACCATCAGATTTATGGCAAAGCTTTTAGGCCGAGGAAGCAGCCTGCCTGGGGCAATTACCCTGAAGTTATTCCCTTCAATTCTTTCTGACATCAAGTTACCTGAAACCATCATTGCGGTTACCGGCAGTAACGGCAAGACCAGTACGGTTGAAATGATAGCCAATGTCATTGAGAAATCAGGAAAAACAGTTGCCTATAACAAGGAAGGATCAAACCAGATCGAAGGCGTTACTACTCTCATTCTTTCTGACTGTACCTTATCAGGAAAAATGAGAAGTGAAATACTTTTACTGGAATCAGATGAAAGATATGCCAGACATACCTTCAAGTACTTCCATCCTACCTATTATGTAATCACAAACCTCTATCGTGACCAGTTAACCAGGAACGGTCATCCAGAGTGGGTCTACAATGTCATTTCAGAAAGCATTTACGATGACATGACACTTGTATTAAACGCCGATGACCCGTTAGTAAGCCGCTTTGGCTACAAACGTGATAAGGTCAGATACTTTGGTGCAAACCACCTTGATTCAGATACAACCGTCAATGACAGCATCTATAACGATGGCGCCTACTGTCCGGTATGTAAGAAGCCAATGAAGTATGACTACTATCATTACAATCACATAGGTTCATATCACTGTACCAGCTGTGACTATAAGAGACCTGAAACAGACTGGTCACTAACCGAAGCTAATCTGGAAGAAGGCTACATTACAATTGATGACAAATATAAGATTGAACTGTCA
>JAFUCG010000130.1 GCA_017459795.1 Erysipelotrichaceae bacterium
ACTTGTGGAGCATCTCAAGGTAAGTCCGCTTATGCGCCACTGCATAACGTAGTGCCCGAAGCACTCAGGCTAATCAACCGGCTTGTTTTCACAAGCCCCCACTTCAGGAACCATCAGGTTCTAAGTGGTGGGTGATTGACTTTTTAAGATTCCTTTCTTTACATCCTCGATTATCAGATCTCTGATGTACTGTTTATAGTTGTTATTCGATGAACCATATAATTCATTTACACGATCATCGATATATTTAATTACATAGACGCCACTGGTATCGCCGATTCTTAGCTCATCTGAATCGATCACGATATGCTTATCCAGCTTCGGCATCATTTCACTTCTCTCCAAGGCACGTCTTTTACAGACTTCTTTGCTTTCCCGTAAAACTTCAATGAGGCTTTCCTCATCATACTCATTACCGCTGGCTTTTAGTATCGCCTTGGCTATCTCATAAGAGGGGACGCTGTCGCCTTTCATATACTTTTGTAAACTACGGACAGAAATGCTAACATTTAATTGGTCTAGTGATTCCTTGATATGTCTGATACCTTTAGGATCATTACCGACTATTTCAACCATTATCTGTTCAAATAACTTGGCAGCCATAGGTCACCTCCACACTAAAATTATAACAACCACAAGAATACTAATCAATATAAAAATGCGCCCGTACGGGCGTTTTTAATATTTTTTATTGACTTTTCCTGGTTTTCTCCTTTATATTAATCTTAGAAAAAGAAAAGAGATATTGCCGTATCTCTTACCTATGGAACGAGTTTCCTCTAACCTTTTATCTACTAATATAGTACCAAAAGAGGGGGCTTGTTTCAAGTCTTTTATTATACCCTGAAGGGTGTCAGAGGTACTATGGAAAGCGGAAGAATAAGAAAGAAGAAAAGAGCATTTACACAGGTCAGTAATGCTGCCATGAGAGATCCAAACCTTTCTTTGAAAGCAAAGGGTCTTTATGCTCTTATCAACAGTTATATAGATATTCCGGACTTCGAACTGTACAAAGGTTTCCTAATGAAACAATGTATGGAAGGGAAGGCCGCTTTTCAGTCTTCATGGGATGAATTAAAGAAAGCAGGCTATCTGATCCAGCATCAGGTACGTAACGGCAACAGGTTCACTTATGAATATGAACTTCTGGATACTCCAGATGATAATTCTCAGCATACCGATTTTCAGGATACTGAAAATGAAGACGCTCATTTTGAGGATACTCAAAACCAGGGTGATATAAATAATACTGAATCAACCAATACTGACCAAAAGAATACTTATAATTCATCATCAAAAGAGAGTGAAGAAACTTCACAGGACATTTTTGATGATGACGAAATTAACAAGATAACACAGGTTCTTTTTAGAAAAAGGGAAGGGAAGGCTTTGACATCCTTGCCTGCTAAGTACGGTTGTGATAAACAGCTTCTTTTAGTGGCCATAAAACTGGCTTTGGAGAATCATGCGACCAATGAAATCGGCTATATCGTACAGATTTTCAAAGATTGGAAGGCAAGTTACATAAGCCAACTCTCTGATTTAGGAATAGACCACCTATGTACTGAAGAAGAGACTAATAGACTTTTAGCCATGTATAGGGAAGAACTGGATAATGCTGAAGGGGACGTTCGTCCAAAAGATATGTCTGAAGAATTAACAGCATTATCTAAAGTCTGCGAATACAGATATGTGTTGGGATTATTACGTAAAGGCCTGGTTAACTTTAACGATGTTAACTATGAAATAAAGTGTCTATTATATAGGTAGGGGGATGGTTATGACAAAATATATGAAGGAAAAAGATAGCAATAGAATCATTCGCTATCAGGGTGAAGGATCACTTTTGGAATACTATGATTATGACAAGAAAAAATGGATAGAGGATATTGAACTAGGCAGAGTTTTCTTTGGAAGCATAGAGGTAAATACAATAACTGAAGAAGAAGCAAATGCAATCATAAAGAATAATTCTAAGTAAACAGAGATATATCAGTTCAGATATATCTTTTTTAATAGCATTTATGAATATGATATATATTTTAGTGAATATGATATATAATAATAATATGAAAAAATATATGCAATTAGCTTTAATTATGGTGCTTACCGGCTGCAATATCACAGCGTCAGAAGAGGATATCATGACAGTTAATACAGATTTATCAGAGTATAGGGAACTGAACAAGAAACAGACAGAAATGTTTAAGGAGATAGACCTTGATTCATTGCAGGATATTATCACTAATCATAAGACGGCCGTTATTTATCTGGGCTATTCAGCCTGTGACAATTGCCAGAAGGCCATAGTTAAACTGGCTATATTGGCAGAAGAATGTGGAGCAACAGTATATTATCTTGACGCCTTAGAGGCATTTACAGATGATGCTGATAGTTATGAAAAGGGGATGGAACTGTTAGATCCGGTATTGGAGGAAAGTAATGCTACACAAGGCAAGGAGATAATATGCCCGGAACTGATTCTAGTACAGAATGGTGAATATAAAGACTGGTATATAGGAATAGATGAAAATATCGATGAAAGATACAGGGAGATATTAAATGTACAGAAATAAAAGATGGCTGGAAAAATATAAAAATGCATCTGTAAAAACGAAAATACTGTATTTAATGTTTTTTACTATAGTGCTCTTAATATTATTTCTGCTCTGTGCTTTTTTAACAGGTACATTCTTACACTTAACTGATAATAACCACAGCAAGATCTGGCTTGGCATTCACCCAGGCCTTAAAGTAACGCTCATATTGTTTACTTTGGTAATGTTCGTGCTTATTTATACTCTCATGAAGTCATCAAGCATCAATTTGGCAGTAGAAACTGACACTAGAGGTGTAAGTTTCATGCGTAACGGTACAAAGGGGACGGCCCATTTTGCCAGTCAGAAGGAAATAGAGGAACATTTCAACATAAGTAATGATGAAGAAACTGATGAAATGATTTATGGTCAACTGACTGATGAAGGTCAACAGGTCGTTTCCTATCGTGAGAAACAAAATGGTGCACCTGGCACCAGACATACATTGCTCATTGCCAATTCAGGGCAGGGTAAATCGTATACCTTCAACATCACCAATATTTTACAGGCCATAAAGCGCAGACATTCCATTATTGTAAGTGACCCTAGTGGGGAAGTATATGCAGCAACAGGTGATTATGCCCGTAACAATACCGAATATGTCGGTGTATTGAACTTGGCTCAGATAAAATATTCAGATTTTTGGAATATCGTTAATGAAGTCATAGATCCCTTAACGGAAAGAGTGGATTCCATCAGACTTCAGTTGTGGGGTGATACCTTCATGATGAATGCCATGGACTCAGAAAAAAAGGATTTCTATTATGTTACAGCCCAGAATTTGATTGAAACAGCGATCGCTTATGCATCATTTGTCAGGGAAAGCTTCATTTTGAAGAGTTATGCAGACTTATACCGGAAGATAACCATGACCGATAATAACTGGTTCAGCAAGGTCATAAATGAAAAGATGGTCAGCTTACCGTGGTGCGAAGAAGAATTACGAAAAGCTGCGGAAGATAATGGGGGAGATATTTCCAAGATCAACGAAATAATAAATGAAATAAAGAGAAATGCACCTCGCTTTAGCATCAGTGAAGTATATGAGATTGTTTATCACTTCAAACAATATACCGAAAAACTGGAACAGGTACCGGAATTCCATCCGGCCAGAAGGGCTTATCAACGTTATATGACACAGGAAAAGGATACGGTGAGAGATAGTGCCATTCAGGGTGCTCAGAACAGATTCAAGATATTTGATAATGATGCCCTGAGAGAAACTCTATCCCATGACGGTATTGATCTTAAGACTATAAATCGCAGACATTCAGTTATTTATGTCATTGTTCCTGATAATAATGAGACTTTAAAGCCGATAGCCTCATTATTCTTCAGCTTTTTCTTCAAAGATAGTCAGGAAGTATATGATGAACTGGAAAACAAGAGGCTACCTGAAGAAGAAAATACGTGTTTACCAGTAATGGCAATGCTCGATGAATTTGCTTCCCTGGGAGTCATATCTGGTTCAAGGATGCAGTTTCAGACAATCGTATCTGACTGCCGGAAAAGAAAGATATATCTCTGCATCATAATACAGACTTATTCGCAGTTGGAAGGGTTATATGGTGCTTTTGTCAGAGATGAAATTGTAAGCAACTGTACAGTAAAAATGTTAATGGGGGCAGGGGACTTGGAAACGATAAAATTCTGGTCACAGTTGACAGGTATTGCAACTGCCATGGATGAAAGACATCAGGAAACTCAGGGCATATTAGGCTCCAGACTTAATGGTAATGACATGAGTGTAGGATCTACCAGCAGAGAACTCATGACGGCAGATGAAGTTGGCAATATCATCGATGAAGTACAGGTCAAAAGACAGGGATGTGCCGTGTTCAAGCTGAATCCTTATCCCTGGACCCAGCACCCTTTTTATAAACAGGGCAAGTGTAAAAGGACATCATATTTTATGATGCCGACATTGGGAAGTAGGCTATCGCAGATATATAAAGATATGCAACAGGATAAGGAAAGTTACATTCATGATCTCATAGAGGCTTATGAACCGCTATTTAAACCAAAATATGCCATACCGTTTGAAAAAGTTAAGGAACCAGCTGGAGAACAAAGTGTAACGGTAATAGAAAAGTCTGCCAGAAAGAAAAGAGGCAGAAAGAAGAAACAACAGAAAGATGAAGATGCAATCATAAATGAAAAGGATTCAGAGTTCTTCATCTGATGAAAGGAGAGAAAGAAATGGAAAATAACAGTATCGTTGCCAGTAAGGACACCATCAATCTTGATATGTTCACTGGGGCCTCTGAAGACATATACGGTGACCTAAATATTGATGAAGAAGATGAACTTGAAGCACAATACGAACTCTTAAAACAGCATAAGGATAATAATAGTGTCTTATGGGGGATAGTTTCAGGGGTTGATGTAGATACTACCAGCAGATTCGTCATTGTGACAGTCTACTGGAACAATACCAGAATACTTATCCATGAAAATGAATATTTTGAAAAGACCTTTAACTTTGGTTACGACTTCGATGAATTGTCCACGAGTGAGAAGTTGGATAAAAAAGTCAGGTCAGCCCGTTATAATATTGGCTCCAAATGTCCTTTCATTATAAAGGAAGTAGGTAAATTGCCTATTACTTCCGGTTATTATTCTGGGGAAGATGAGATAGTTGCAGTTGCTTCCAGAAAGCAGGCTCTTGCCAAAATAAGAGACAAGTATTTCATCCATAAATATAGTGATAATCCAATAACTGTTCTTGTTAACGCCAAGGCAAAAGCTAATGTGCTTTATGTATGTGAGACTTATGTTACTGTTGAGTGCCTAGGTGTTGAAACAAGGATCGATGCCTATAATCTTAATGAAAGATATGTTTCCAACTGCATGGATTTTGTCAAAGTGGGTGATGTGATCAAGGTCAGGGTAAAGAAGGAGCCGAGAATAAATGGGGATGAAGTCTATCTATCTGTATCGGGAAGATTGAATAATGGATCACGCTCCATTAATGCTTTACGTGTTGGCGGTTCATATTTAGGTGAAGTGGAATCATTTAACAAGGTAAAAAGGCTTTATACCATCAGACTTAAAAGCGGGATAGTGGTTTCGGTACTTGAAAAAGGTGTGCAGGGACATATGGAATTAAATGCCGGGGACAGGGCAGCGGTACTTATTACTGACATTAAGCCGGAAGGATATGCCTTTGGCATGGCGATGAAGATCTAATAGGGGAAAAATCATGGAAGAAGAAAGAATAGATGTATTCCCAGTCCCTGAAAATACCGATTATGACCTTAATGTTGGCAATTTCTCTTTCCAGTTTAGAAGAGTAGTGGAAGGCTCGCTCATAGCGATGGTTTTGTTAGCAATTACATATCTCTGCGCCATGCTTATGCGGATAAAGCCAACTTATATGATTGCCTTATTGGTTTTTTCGGCAGGCTTTGGATTAGCAATAGGAGTAGCAGGTATAAATGGTGATAGCATTTCCAACTATCTTTTAAGCGCTATTAAATTCAGAAATAACCGCAGAACAGCCTTTTATAATCCAAGAGTGAAAAGTGAATTAAAATCATTCACTGATGATAACAAAGAGGATGACTATGTCATACCAAGAGAGCGCTTAGAGACTCTTTACAGATCACTAAGGAATAGAAAACAACCAGACGATGCTGCAAGTAATATCTATGATCATGAATTTGACAAGGAAAATATGAGATTCGAGGATGATTATGCCTTTGAAAAGACGAAAAACAGAAGGGCAGGCAGATAGATATGGCGAATAATAAGCAGATCAAAAAGCAGATCGTTCAATCTACTCAACAGCAATTGCCAATCAGAGATATTACTAATGGCACGATAATAACAACTGATAACCGTATGGTCAAGGTTGTCGAGATAAAGCCGATTGCCTTTTCCAGTTTGAAGAAGTCGCAGCAGAACATGGTACGTAACTACTTTGAAAACATGTTAAAAACCATGCCTGAACAGTTTCAAATGAAAAGCGTCAGCGTACCGGCAAACTTATCAGCTCAGATCGATAAGATGACCTTCAACATCTCAAAGGAAGGCAATGAGGAATGCCGTAAATTAGGCAATGAATATCGTAAGAGGCTGATTGAGACCCAGGATAATACAGTAGAAAGGAAGTTCTACATATCATTTTCCGATAATGAATTGGATAAGAAACTGAAAGACAGTAAGGAAAGGGGTAGGGCGTTCTACCGCATCAACCAGATCGGTAATTCCATAGCGGCCAGGATCAGCGAGTGCGGTAACAGCGGCACATCCTTAAATAATAATGATATCGCGCGCCTTTTATATATGTTATTAAACAGAAACACCTGTTATAAGACACCTTTTAATAAGAGGTATGAGCAGGTTTATCAGAGTTATGTAAATGAAATTGGCGATGAACAACCATATATACCTCCCGTTGACTATCTGGCACCTGAAAAGATTCAGTATCTTGATAAGAGTTATCTAATCTGTGACGGTCGTTATTACAGTTTCCTCTACATTACAAATAATGGCTATCCTGAAGAAATCTGGACTGGCTGGCTTGATATCTTTGTGAATTCTCTGGAAGGGGTAGATGTTGATGTCTTTGTTAGAAGAAAGGATAAAGCCAGATATAAAAACAAGCTAAGGCAGACCATTGGTCATACAAAAAGTGATCTGGCATCTAATTATAATGAAACGACGGATTCCTATTATAATGCCACTAACAAGTTTTACAGTGCGGAATATCTTTATGGCTGCTTACAATCCGGCATGGATATCTACGATGTCAGTATTGTCATAACTGTCAGTTCCAGCACACTTGCTGAGACTAATCACATGGTGGAAATACTGACTGAAGAAGCCAGTAGCCGAGACATTAAGATAAGACCGCTTACCTATCAGCAAGAGCAGGCCTTTAAGAGCGTTTTGCCGTTAAATAAGCTGGATGCCGTAATAGAGAATAAGGCAAAAAGAAATATGCAACAGACAGCTGTATCAACACTATATCCATTTACCACTTTCCAGTTGATTGATGAAAGAGGTTTGTACATAGCCGATAGTCTTAACAGTAACTCACCGATTCTACCGGATTTCTGGAACACCAGATTTGTACGTAATCCACATATTTTCATTTGTGGGCAATCCGGAGCAGGTAAGACAAGTGCAATGGAACTTATCGCTGTTCACGCCAGAGTTATGGGCATGCCGGTATTTATCATTGCACCAGAGAAACAGGATGATTATAAAAGGCTGTGCCTGGCGTTAGGTGGGCAATATGTAGCTATTGGTCAGGGATCAGCAGATCGTATTAACATCATGGAAATATTTGAGAATGACGCCAATGTTGAAGCTGATAAGGACCTGTTATATCAGAGCCTTAATAAAAAAAGCTCCTATCTTGAGGCAAGAATTGGTGTAGTCATTGAATTTATCCATACCTATTATTCAGAAATGAGTAACATCGAAAAGTCATATCTTAATGATGCTCTTGAAATTACATATAAGAAAAAGGGCATCACAAAGGATAATGAATCTTTGTGGGACGAAACTCATACAAAATATAAGGAGATGCCAATACTTGAAGACCTGGTAGAAGTATTAAGTACTATGGGTAAGGAAACTGAAGGATTATATAGAGCGGTCAGATATCTTACAACTGGTGTTGGCTCATTCTTCAATGGTCAGACCAATGTCGACGTTCATAACAAGTTCTTTGTTATCGGTCTGGAAAACAATACTAAGGAAACCAAGAGCTTATCAGCTTATTTGGCAGAAGATTTCTGTCAGATGAAGATCAGAGAAGACAGAACTACGCATGTCTTGTATGTCATTGATGAGGGCTGGGCAATGCTCGATAATCCGGCAACAGCTGCGAAGATGAGGGAAGACAGTAAAATACTCAGAGGTTTTGGTTGCATGATGCTGTTCGGAACTCAGCAGATGGCAGATGTATTAAGTACTGAACAGGGTCAGGCGATCATCAAGAATTCAGAGACCAGGATCATAATGCAGCATAAGGATGAAGATATAAAATACATTTCACAGTTTTTGGAGTTGTCCGCTACAGAACAGAAAAAGATAAGATCATTCTCTGTTGGGGAAGCATTATTCATAGCCAACGAGAATCACATACCGATCAAGTTCAGCCCGTCAGACTTTGAAGCATTATTAATTTTTAATGATGAGCAGACTTTAGGCAGATATGCTGACTACATCAGAAGCAAAAAAACCAGAGAGAAGGATAACAGTGAACTGGCTAAAAGGATAGAAGAAGCATTGAAGATAAGTGAATTGACAGACAATGACAGTAATGCCGTAAAAGCCATAAAAAGCAGTGATTACATACGACTTATGAGTAAGGAAGGGGTTGAAATAGATGGTTGAGTATAACGAATATGAAAGATTTTTGAATGAACTGGTCTATTATTTCAACCCGTGTCGTACGGAACAGTTAAAAAGAGCCTTAATCAAGAACTTTGCCAATCTGAGTAATGAAGAAGCAATGGTAATTATAACCAAATACCAGAATGACGGTCGAATCTTATTAAGTTCAGATGGCTGGGCTATGAGTAAAGGCAAATATGTTCAGATGACTAAGGACAGTAAGTATGAAGAAGTAGATGTAAATGCGGAAGTACGCTTACCAGAAATGGGCAGGCAAATTCATGCATGCTGTAATAATAAGTATTTCAGGTTATTAGATTGTTTCTGGGTACTTATAGATATGTTGCCTGACAGCATCGATTTCTCACTCACCAATAAGCCATTTCAATTGACATTTGTAGCCCAGAACAGTCTGTTTCAGGTCATCTCCATTCCTGAGGATGAAGAAGATCTGCGTTGTGACATGCTGAAGTCACTGCCAACAGATTACTATGAGAGTTTTAAAATTAAAGTCAAAAGAATCGTACTGATGCAGAATCCTGACCACTATTGGAAACTGCCGGAAAACATTGGCATAAAATTCATCGCAACAGTTGATGACAGTAAGGCCAATCATCTGCGTATTACCAAAAGGATAGAGAACAACTGGTGAGCATGATAAGAAAAGTAAGAAACTACATAAACAGCCTGAAGGATGAATACCTGTATGTATCATCATTGCTTAAATCTATAAGGGAATATAACAGGCTTTTAGAAGAATATAACCCTAACACACATTTATCACAGGTGAAATATGATGACCTTTGTCAGCTGCTTTATAATTGTGAACTGATGTCCTTAAGGATTAGAAAAACGTTAAGTGAATATGATTTTGGTGAACAATTACTCTTCACAGAAGAGAAACAAGCAGAAGTAATTCCTTTAGAGCGGTGGAAAACGGTGGAAAACTATTTCCCGGGAAATAATTATGAGGGATTAGGCTTTGAAGATTATCCTGTGAAAATAGATTATTGTGATGGCTTGTTAACAGTGCACACACCATTGACCTTTAAAAGAGGTTATAAAAAGGGATACTTCATGACGAATTATCTTCTGGCATCATATCTGGAAGGAGAGATCAGAAGGTGGATGGAAGCTAATAGCGATACACTGTTAGGGAAGATCGATGCCCCTACATATATAATCATGAAAAGAAAAACTGTACAGTTTAATCTTAACAAGACCTGTGATAATGACAACCTCGAAAACCAGCGGATCATAAACACGATTACCAGAGCCTTAGGCATTGAAGACAATGCCAGAAATATAACTCTTGTATCCTCTTTTCAGGAAGTAAACAGGGGTAGTGAGGAAGGCATGACATTCTATGTGTTTTCCAGGAAAGATATCGATAAATACTGGTATCTGCTTTAAGTCATCTTTTGGCAGGTCATGGTGATTCTTCCTGAAATATGACACTTACAGTTCAAAACAAGCCTGATATAAGGTGGGCAGATATAAAAACGAAAGAAAGAGGTGACGAAAAAACAATTGATTTCGTCACAGCGTGGTGTTGACGATAGCAATACCACAAAACAGCAAAGGAGGCAGACAGATGAAAAGAAGCGATGCGAATAAGACGATACAGCCTAAGACAAGTTTATTTAAACTGGCTACGTTTTTGTATTTCAAAGGGAGCGTGTATAAACAGGATATGCTACTGTACGCTACGAAGCTTGTGTCAGGTACACAGATAAGTCCTTCAAAACTGTTGATGACACTTAAACGCAGAAATATCGTGGAACTGAGAGACTTTACGATCGGTTACAGATCGCAGAAACGCACGACCAGTGTATGTTTTCTGACAGAAAAGGGAAGACTGATATTAAATCGTTATTTCAGTGCTCTGGCTGATGTAAAGATATTCGACGATCTGGAAGGCAGATTTAAAAGAAAAGGGTATGATAAACTGCTGACTCTTTATAACAGTAACCATATCATGACGATGTTTAACTGCGCCGGTATACAGGGAGACTCAGTCAGCAAGCCATCTATCAAGCAACTGTACTGTCATATAAATAAAGTACCTTATGTTCATCAGGATAAAAGATATAAGGTAATGAATTTTGATGTCATTAACAGGCTGTATCAGGAAGGGATATTTTACTCAGCTGCTGAATATAAGGAGTTTTATAAAACCTTAAGCGGTGGTGAACCGCTGAGATCTATTTTCAGAGGTGTATACATATCTAAAAACAAAACACTTGTAATCTACAGTAATGGCAAAAACAATAACAACCTCATTTACCTGCCTAATGAGTTTTCTGAACATGCCTTGACCAATTCTCTGATAAAAAACGGTCTTGCGAATGGTAATATATCTGCTATTACGATGTCTGATGCCAACTATTTCATTTATGGTACTTTGGCAGGCAGAAAGTTCGGGCTTAATAAGACTGCCTTGGATAAGGGTGTATTGGAAGCTAAAAGAGATCTGGAAAGACAGGAACTGAAAGAGAAGTGCGAAAAAAACGAGTGGAACTACATGGACAGACTGGCAGTCTTACAATCCAAATGGGAAAAATCAGATGCTTACAGAGAAAATAAGTCGGCAGGGAAGAATATCATTTTCGGCATGACTGCCAACATAAACAATCCGGCTGTTTATGGCAATTATAGAAAACTTTACTCTGTAACCTTCAGCCAGGATGGAATTTATGCACTGGAATATCTGGTAACTCACAGTGATAATGAAAAATACAAAGAAGAGCTGGAATATGTTAAAAATATGCCTGAATCATTACGGGCCAGTAGTTTTAAAGACAGTATATATCCTCTTGAGTATCTGCAGGGTAGCACTTGGATACCATGTATTTATATGCCGGTTTATGAACTTCACGCTCTTCAACAGATGCAGAGGGATGAATTTACTGCTGCCGTTATCACATCAGGCGATATGATCAACACCATTCAGCACTGTACCCATAAAGTGCATTCTTTCATTGATTGTGAGACTGAAGGAGTTATGATAGATGAAGATGCAATCATTTATGATGAAAACGGCTATTGCAAGGGAAGAAAGATGCTGGAAAACTGCCTGTTAAAAAAATCCCTGAAAGCTGCTCCAGACCAGTATATTTCCTTGCCGAAAAAGTACGATATGTCATATGCAGAATTCTACAATTCCATAGCAAAAGGGGAAATAATGCCTGAAGAATTAATGCCGCTAATAGAAACTACTGAATATGATCTGCTTGAATATGGCAAGCGATATTATAGAAAGCGCAAAAAGACGATTGCCGTATCTGCTGATGTATACAATCTGATAAAACAGTACGCTGTTACAAATAATATCACGTTATACAGAGCAGCATGCAATATGATAGTTGGTAAAGATTAATGCCTCACGCTAGAAAGAAGCCAAGAGATTGTTGATTCAGTGTCATTAATAACTATGGGAGTTTCACACGTTATTATCAAATATAAATTTGATGAGAAAAGTATTATGTAATGGTCACATAATTGCTTCCATAGTGTCACAAATTTAAAAATATATTGAGTTTGTGACACTGAAATGTTATTATTTACTTAGGAAATGGTTTGAAAGAAGATAATATATTATGGAAATTATTAGAGAGAGATATTTGTCTGAAATTAGACGATTCTATGATTCAAATTTGATAAAAGTCTTAACTGGAGTAAGAAGATGTGGAAAGTCAATTATTCTGAAACAAATTGAGAATGAATTGATATCTGAGAATTTTGTCTCTTATGATCACATCATTTCAATTAATTTTGAAGATATGCAATATGATAAACTTAGGACGTACAGCAAGTTAAATGCATATATTCTCAAGCAGATTAAAGACCAGGGGAAATACTATATTTTTCTTGACGAAATACAGCATGTAAGACAATTTGAAAAAGTATTGTCTTCATTAAAAGCAACACAGAATGTTTCTATTTTTGTTACGGGGTCTAATTCAAAATTACTGTCCGGCAGACTGGCAACACTTCTTGTAGGAAGATGCAAAGAGTTTAAAATAATGCCGTTTACATATTCAGAATACCTGGAGTATTACAGAATAAATGGCATAGAGCTGCCTGACAATCCATTAAATGATTATTTAAAATATGGAGGTATGCCGCAAAGGCTGGAATATAACAACGGTAAAGATATCACAGAATATTTAAAATCAATTTATGATGGTATAGTTAACAAAGATATCTGTAATTCCAAATCTAAAATAAACAAGGAAGCATTCAACATTATTGCAAAATACATTATTAATAATTCCACAAAAGAATTTTCCGCACAAAATGTAGTGGATTATTATAACAAATATAATAATGCAAACATGGACAGGAAAGTCATTTACAGATATCTGGAAAAACTTGAAGAGGCATGTCTTATATCGAGAGTCCACAGATATGATGTTGCTTCAAAATGGAATTTAAAATCAATAGAGAAACAGTATGCTGTTGATAATGGCTTTATTCTGGCGTGTTCAAATACAAATAACGTTATTCTTTCTCATTTACTTGAAAATGTTATCTATAACGAATTGATTTTTAAAGGATTTGAAGTAAAGATAGGGAAGACTTATAAAGGCGAAATTGATTTTGTGGCAATGAAAGATTCTAAAAAGTGTTTTATTCAAGTAGCATATCTGTTGTTGGATGGAACAGTAATAAACAGAGAATTCAATGCGTTTAAATCCATAAAAGATCCATCACCTAAATATGTTATTTCTCTTGACTCTTTTGATATGTCGAGGGGCGGAATAACCCATTTGAATCTTGAAGACTTTTTACTTGATAGGAAACACTTGTTTTTGTCATAAT
>JAFUCG010000131.1 GCA_017459795.1 Erysipelotrichaceae bacterium
CTGATGGCCCTTCTTGCAAGCACCCATCAGTGCAGTCTTATTATTTTCATCAACAGCATTTACATCTGCTCCAGCATCTATGAGCATCTGAGTGACCTGCTTGCGTCCTCTTCTTGTACAGCGCATCAGTGCTGTTCTCTTTTCTTCATTTGCAGCATCAACATTTACGCCTGCCTTTAATGCTTCCTTGACAACGTTTACGTCACCAACAGCTGCAGCTTCCAAATACTTTAATTCCAACTGATCCATAATATACAACCTCCTTTAACAGATCATGGGTAAACTTTCGGATATTATGATTTCTCCAAGGCGTTTACTACCCAACTCTTAGTTTTTAATAATGAGTTTACATAAAAAGATGCTCACAAAAAAGCATCTTTAATTGTCATTCAAGCTGAAAGCCACCACCATTAAGGTGGTTACCTCCCCGCCAACACTAGTATATAAATTATAACCTCTCTCACAAAGGCTCTTAACGAAACTAATTCTCATTAGCTGACTCCTCATATATATTAGTACAACTCAATATTTGCTACCAATATTGTACTTATATTTCCCCTTTTATGCAAGCAAAACATATCCCTTAGTGCCAATTGTTTTCGTTAGCAGAACTGCTCTTAAATCATCATTATCTAAGTCCTTTAATTATTGATTATTCAGATATTTTGCTGATAAAATATAATCGAAGGAATTTGGAGGCAAAATATTATGCAAGAACCTGTATTAGTAATCTTAGCTGCCGGCTTAGGTAGTCGTTATGGCGGATTAAAACAGATAGATGTAGTTGGTAACAACGGCGAAAGCATCATTGATTTCTCTATTTACGATGCTTATCAGGCTGGTTTCAGAAAGGTAGTTCTGATCATCAGAGCTGAGCATGAAGCCCTGTTTGATGAACATATTACAAACAAGATCAGACCATTCATGGAAGTTGAATATGCTTACCAGGATGTTCATGACTTACCTGCTCCATTTGAATGTCCAAAGGAAAGAACAAAGCCTTGGGGCACAACACAGGCATTATTAGTTACTGAACCACACATTGACGGACCATTCATGATCATCAACGCTGACGACTTCTATGGCCGTGAATCATTTGAAATCATGTACAACTTCTTAAAGAATGAAGTAAGTGATGACTGCTTCGGTATGGTTGGCTACCAGTTAACAAAGACCTTAACTGATAACGGTACCGTAACAAGAGGCGTATGTGAAAACGAAAATGGCTTCTTAAGCAAGATCGTTGAAGTTCAGAAGATCATCCGTAAGAATGACAAGGCTTATTCAGTTGATGAAAACGGCAATGAAGTTGAAATTGAAGACGGCATCTGCAGCATGAACTTCTGGGGATTCACACCAGCTGTTTACCCATTAATGAAGGAAGTCTTCAGACAGTTCTTAGAAGAAAAGATCAATGTTCCTAAGAGTGAACATGTAATTCCAAGCGCAATAGGTCAATTGATCAACGAAGGCAAGGTCAAGGTAAAAGTCATGGCAACACACGCTGACTGGTTTGGTGTAACATATCCACAGGATAAGGACACTGTTACCAGAAGAATTGCTCAGTATAAGATGCAGGGCTTATATCCATTTGATCTCTGGAAAGACTAATAACTTACATTAGAGTATTTGAAAATAATTAATCACAAATACAAACATGGCATGCAGTTCATTGCATGCCATGTTTTATTTGTTACTTAACAATCTCAATTGTCTTATCAGACTTGATTATTGAACTGCTGAAGAATTCATTAAACAAATCTATCATTGACTCAACATCCTTGGAGCCGGCTGTTTCAAATGCTGAATGCATTGCCAGCTGCGGTAAGCCAATGTCAACTGCCATTGAACACAGATGAATGCTGGAAATGGCTGCCTGAGTTCCGCCGCCTCTGACATCGCTTCTGTTAGCGAAGAACTGGAATGGAACATTGCCTCTTTCACATAACTGTCTGATAACTGCTTCACTGATGGCATCAGTTACATAGCTCTGAGCAGCGGCTCTCTTAATTACGATGCCCTGGTTCATGTATGAACAGTTAGCTGAATCATACAGTTCAGGATGATTTGGATGAACTGCATGAGCATTGTCAGCGCTGATCATGAATGAATTAGCCATGATTGCTGAAACATCTGCTGCACTGTAGAAGAATGAAGCAAAGATGCGGTTAATGACATCGATCAGGAATGAAGATGCCATGCCCTGTCTGGTTGTACTGCCTACCTCTTCATTGTCAAATACAGCGAAGATGTTGATTGAATTTGGACTGTAGGCATTTTTGAAGCCCTGTAATGAAGTATAGGCACAGGCTAAGTCATCAAGTCTGCCTGCAGAAATGAATTCGCCTTCTTCGCCCCATACATAGCCAGGAACTCTGTTATATAAGAACATGTCATAGCCATAGATGTCGTTATGATCAATGTTCAGTTGAGAAGCTATCTTATTCAGAAGGTACTTTTCATCATTCTTCAATGAAACCATTGGAATGAGGTCTACCTGTGGATTCCATTTATAACCGTTGTTTATTTCACGGTTCTGATGAATTGCCACATTAGGAATGATGGCACAGTTTTCATCAAAGTCTACCAGTTTACTTACCAGACTGCCGTTTTCCTTTACTACGGCTCTGCCGGCAATTGATAAAGGTCTGTCGACCCAGGTTGACATGATGGCACCGCCATATACTTCAACATTAAGTTTGCCATAATGAGGATCATTCAATGCCGCAACAGGCTTTACCTTCAGACATGGTGAATCAGAATGGCTGGCCGCAATGTTTACTGACTTGACCTGTAAGATCTCCGGAATCTTAAAGGCTATGATGCTGGTATCATTACGCATTACGTAATAGTAACGGTTACTTTCCAGTTTCCAGTTTTCATTTTCATGGAGCTTTAAAAATCCTGCTTCCCTTAATTCTTCTTCCATTAAGGCCGTTGCGTGAAATACGCTGTGACACTTATTCAGGAATTCAATCATCTTATCTGCCTTACTCATTTGCTTATCCCCTCTTCCTTGCTATTAGTATTCCATCACCGGTACGGATGTAAGTACATTCGTATCTTGGATCATTCATTAAATCATTTTGAAACTCGGTCAGTTTTCTTACCAAGGCTCTCATTCTCTTGGTTCTGATAGGGCCTGGGTTATCAACATAACCATGGAAATATACATCATCGATGGCGAAATAGCCATTGTCATTCAGATTCTTTTCATATCTGGCCAGTAATTCGGCGTTGTGTGCCTTAGGGCCATCTAAGAATATGAGATCAAACCTGCCTTCTACTTCGCATGTTCTGGCATCAGCGTTAACTACGGTTATTCTGTCTGACAATCCGCAAGCGGCAATGTTCCTAACTGCCTGGTCATATCTTTCTTCGTCCTTTTCGATTGAATATACCGTTATCTCATCATCTACGCTACAGAAACAAATGCTGCTGTAACCTACGGCTGTTCCGATTTCCAGAATGCTTTTTATGTGTTCGTTTTCGATGAACTGCAACATGAAATCGAGCCCGTCATCTTCTATGATCGGCACTGAATCTTCCAGTGCTTTTTGCTTAATTTTCTCCAGATTATTTGTTTCCATCTATCCTAAATTTTATAACATTTCACCACACATTACCACAAAAACAATAATCAGTGATACAATAGGTATATGAAAAAAACAGCGATTATTTTACTGACATTATTAATGATTTTAACCGGTTGTCAGAAGCCGGTAGCTGAACCTCAGAAGCCTGATGAACAGCCTGCCAGCGAGCAGGCATACACTACCGGTACTGAGATCATCTATTGCGATCAGAAGTGGTATGTGCTTAGTGAAGGCGATGACTATGTAACAGTCGTCAGTGCTGATGAAGTGGTTCCTGACAGCATCTATTTTGAAGATGACCTGTTATTTGATACGATCCGCTACTTCAGCATCGACAAGTTAAACTATGCCGATTCAGGAATAAAAATCTATCTGGAAGAAGAAGTATTACCAAACTTACAGCCTGACAAGCTCAAGGAAGTTGATGGCTATAAGATCAGATTATTACAGCTTTCTGACATTGAATCATTCATTCCAATGGAAAAGAAAGTTGATGACAATGACATTGCCTACTATGTCAATAATGATGGCAAGGATTATAACTGGCTGATCAAGGAAAACACCTGGTACTGGACCATGGAACCGGCCAAGGATGACATCGTAAACATTGTTTATGGTGAAAGCATGTCTGAACAGTACATTCACTACAGCTGGTATGTTCTCACAAATAAAAATGGCTTACTACTTACAAGCGTAGGAAACCATAAGGATGATGCAATCAAGATCGTCATTAACATTCTAAAGGAAGCTCTCTAAGGACTGATATTCCTCATTAAGTCTTTCAAGACAATTTCTTAATTCATTAGCTTTTACAGACAGTTTCTCTTCATCCAGGATCAAGTTGATCCAGTTATA
>JAFUCG010000132.1 GCA_017459795.1 Erysipelotrichaceae bacterium
AAGGTTCCTGCCCATTTGTGTCATATAGCCCAGGATATTAAGGACCTGACAGTGGAAGATGTGGTCAATTATCTGACCATGGAAAACATCACTTCCAAGCAGGATCTGGCAGAACTAGTAAGTGAATTTGAAGGTGATTAAAATGAGTAAGAACAATGGAAAATTATTATTGGCTTTGATTGGAGTAGTTCTGGCTCTCATCATCAGCGTATTTGGTGGTAAGGGTCTCATTAATGATTCTTACTACGACAGTGAATTAAGTGATGGCTATAAGGTCGTCTATACTGTAGATTCTACTGACGCAGCAGTCGTAAAGCAGACCGCTGATGTCATTGCCAGAAGATTCAAGCTTCTGGGAGCTGCTTCAGCAGAAACAACTGTTGATGGTTCAGAAATCACAGCCATCGTAACAGGATTTGAAAGTCTGGATACTATCAGTCCATTAATGCTTAAGACAGGTGAACTGTCATTCCGTAACAGTGATGACGAATTGGTAATGGATGCCAGCGTACTGGACGCTGATGCTCCACTTACCGTAACCACAAACGAAAACAGCACATACATTCAGATCAAGGTAAAGGATACTGAAACATTCGCTGCCAAGACTAAGGAAATAGCCCTTACAACATCTAAGATGATGGTCTTATGGGTAGATTTCGTTGAAGGTACATCAAGCTACAGTGCTGAAAGTACCAAGAACATCCCGGCATACTTAGGCGCAGCTACCGTAACAAGCGGCATCAATTCTGACTGCTACATCACAACACATCATTCAGTTGACAATGCTAAGGAAATGGTTGCCATCGTATGTTCAGGCAAGTTACCTGCTTCAATCAGTGAAAAATCTGTTGAAGCAGTTTCAGCCAGATATGGTAAGAACGCTGCCAAGAATGCATACTTAGGCATCGTTGTCAGCCTGGCAATTCTCTTGGTTGACTTAGTCAGAAGATATGGCGTTGCCGGTTGTGCAACAGGTTTACTGGCATTTGCCTACAGCGGAGCATACTTCAAGAGCGCTCAGTTATTAGGCGTCGTATTCAATAAGGGCTTGATTTCAGCCTTCGCCGTTTCTCTTGCCATTGGTATCTTAATGGCAACTGTAAGTTTGTCAAAGGCCAGAGTTGAAATGTTAAAGGGCAGAAACGCTGTTTCAGCATATGAAGATGCCTTCAAGGCTTCATTAAAGAGCGATTGGGAAGCTTCAGTTGCTCAAATCGTCATCGGCTTAGTAGTAACTCTGTTATACAGAAAGTCATTACTGTCATTTGCGGCAGGCATTACCGCCGGCGGCATCTGCAATGCCATCTTCTTCGCATTGTGGAACAGAATGATGATCAGAGACATCAATGAATCAAATTACTTCGGCATTAAGGCCTACATGATCAAGGAAAGTGAATTACCTGACGTCAAGAAGGGTGAAAATTACGTTCCAGCTAATGAAAAGAAATTCAACTACAGTGCCATCCTGACTAACAAGGCAGGTTTGGCCGTAGCTCTTGTATTGGCTTGCGGCGGTGCAATCTTATTAGTCGTTAACAGTGCAGCCGGCTTAAAGGTACTGGTTGTTGGCTGTATCGCCTTAGTCTTAAGTCTCTTATATGCAGCTTGGCAATATCCAAAGTATGTTAAGAGCTTTGTGGCAGGATGCGTAAGCTTACTGGCATCAGGCGCAATTGCCTATCTGTACTTAATGAAGATGACAGATTCAAATGCTGGACAGGCTCTTGTCGGCATGGCATGTGGTGTAGCAAGCGGCTTCATCTACTTCAATGAATTAAGAAGCAACTACAGAAGCATTGCCCGTGAAAAGATCAATGATGAAAAGATCAATAACGTCATCAATGATTCTTGTCAGGCCTTAGGTTATCCATTATTAATGGGTCTGGCTCTGACACTGATAATTGCCGTATTAAGCCGTACAAACAGCTATGCATCTACTTTATTGTTTGTTGTCAGCGTATTCGCTGAATTAACTGTATTCACTTATTTCTGGATCGCATCAGTCAAATTGGGAAATAAGGGTAATAAGGCTAAGAAGACCAACAAGAAGGAATTAAGAGAAAATACCATTTTCGGTATTAACGAACAGAGATAATCAACGAAAGGAATCCAATGAAATACAGAAAAATCAATACTGACAGATATACTGAACTGATGAGCAGGTACCATATCGGTAGCTTATTGGCCAAAGCTGTCAGCAGCTATGATTATTCTGACGAGGAGTTGGATTCCTTTTTTAGTGCCAGAAGTTATCCAACCTACTATCATGAATCCTTAAGACAGATCGCAGAATTACTTTCCAGGGTAAGAAGTGAGAATCGAAAGGTGTTCATATATGGGGACTATGATTGCGATGGCATCTGTGCCACCAGCATTCTGGTACATTGCTTAAATAAACTATCAATTGCCAACGGCTATTATATTCCTAACCGTTTTACAGAAGGCTATGGCCTTAATCTGGAAAGAGTAAAGCAGGCTAAGGAAAAGGGGTATGATGTCCTGATAACCGTAGACAATGGTGTCAGTGCTCATGAAGCCTTAAGATGGGCCAGGGAAAATGGCATGATGGTCGTAGTTACCGACCACCATCTGATCAGTGAGGAAGTAGAATGTGACATCCTGTGTCACCCATCACTTTTTGATAAGGATTACAGCTATATGTGTGGGGCAGGAGTAGTTTATCTTTTAGCTGACTACATGGGCCTTACCGATGACAGAATAAAGGTACTGGCCATGCTGGCAACGATTGGCGATGTCATGGAACTCAAGGGCTTCAATGTGAGCCTGGTAAAAGAAGGTTTGCGTATTGTCAATGAACACGGCTACCGTAACCTGGAAGCATTGGGTTATGACTTCAGCTATCCAATTGATGAGAATGACATATCCTACAAGATCGTACCAAGGATCAATGCGGTGGGCAGAATGGCTGACATAGCCAATCCAAATCAGGTCGTAAGATTCCTGTTATCTGATAATGATAAGGACATTAATGCCTTGGCTTCTCAGATAAATGAAGTAAATAAAACCAGGCAGACCCTAAGCCGCCAGCAGTATGAAACAGTCAGAAATGAATGCGATGAAAGCGATCAGTTCCTCGTTGTTTATCATGAAGGCCTGCATGAAGGACTCATTGGTCTCATAGCTTCAAGGATCTGTGATGAATTAAGAAGACCGATCATTGTGTTTACTGATTCTGAAGGCGTTTTAAAGGGCTCAGGACGCAGTTTACCTGATCTGGATATAATGGAATTACTGGAACCTTTCCGCGCTCAGACGCTTAAAATAGGCGGTCACAGGCAGGCATGTGGCATCACCATTGAAAGAGATAAGCTCAATGATTTAAAGGAATATCTCAACGCTCATGTAAGCATTGAGGAAAGTGAAGCCTGCAAGGATTACATTGAAATAAATTCCCTGGATCTTACCAGAGAGAATCTTAATGAACTGTTTGCCCACAAGCCATTTGGCCAGTCACGCTTAATGCCATTAATAAGTTATAAGCTGAATGATGTCATTTCATTTAACTATCAGAAGAACAATAAAAACTATCTGAAGTGGCAGTGTAAAGGGCAATTGTCAGTTCTTTCCTTCAGCAACAATGAAGGCTATGACAGTTACCTTGGTAAGACGGTCACGGTATATGGCAAACTAAGAGAAAACATCTTCAATGGCAACACTTATTACAACCTGATGTGTGATGACATTACATATTAAAATTATTTTCATGTATGCGAAAGAATGTTATAATTATTACGTGTTTTTTGGAGGAACAATAAAATGAATTTAGACGATTATATTGTAAGTATTCCTGATTATCCTGTTGAAGGAGTTTTATTCAGAGACATCACACCATTAATTGGCAGCGGTGAAGCATTTAAGGAAGCATGTTCAAGAATTGCGGCATTTGCCAAGGAACAGGGCGCTGACGTTATCGTTGGACCGGAATCAAGAGGATTCATCTTCGGCTGTCCAGTCGCTTACGACGTGGGAATCGGATTTGTACCAGCTCGTAAGCCAAACAAACTGCCTCGTGAAACAGTTTCATTCGAATATTCATTGGAATATGGCACAAACACCCTGGAAATGCATAAGGATGCCATCAAGCCTGGCCAGAAGGTACTGGTAATTGATGACTTATTAGCAACAGGTGGAACAATTGCAGCTGTAAATAAGTTAATCGAAAGCTTAGGCGGCGAAGTAGTTGGCTGTGCATTCGTAATTGAACTGGAAGACTTAAAGGGTAGAGAAAAACTTGAAGGATATAAAGTCTTTTCATTACTGAAATACTAATCGAAGAGCAATCTTCGATTTTTAGATAGGAGCAGTCGTATGAAACATCCACCAAATGTTACAAGGGAAATGTTTTTCGATCAGGTCAGAACCTACATCAATGATCCTGATTCTTTAGCCATGATTGAAAAGGCATACGACTATGCTGAAGACAAGCATAAGGATCAGAAGAGAAAGAGCGGAGAACCGTATTTCGTTCATCTGCAGAATGTTGGCTACATTTTGGCAACTTTGCACTCAGGACCGCAGACCATCGTTGCCGGCTTACTGCACGATACGATGGAAGACTGCGATGTTCCTAAGGAAGAACTGATCAGAGAATTCGATGAAGACGTCGCCAACCTGGTAGAAAGTGTTACCAAGATCGGCCGTTTGGAATTCAAGGATCAGCAGGAATATGAAGCGGCCAACCACCGTAAGATCTTCATTGCCATGGCCAAGGATGTCAGAGTAATCATCATCAAGCTCGTTGACCGTCTGCATAACATGCGTACCTTGGAGTATACGAGCAAGGAACAGCAGCAGCGTAAGGCAACGGAAACACTGAATGTTTACTGTCCAATTGCCCACCGTCTTGGTTTTGGAGACATCAAGAACGAAATGGAAGATCTGTGTTTCTTCTATCTTGACCCTGTTCATTATCATGAAGTAGCCCACATGCTGGAAGCCAAGAAGGTTGAGCGTGAGGCCAGGGTAAACAAGATGATCGAAGAGATCAGCGCCATGTTAAAGGAACATAACTTTGAATTCCGTATTTTCGGACGTTCAAAGCATCTTTACAGCATCTACAAGAAGATGATCACCAAGAACAAGCGTTTTGAGGAAATCTATGACCTTTATGCCATCAGAGTAATCACCAAGACGGAATTAAACTGTTATGAAGTATTAGGCTACATTCATGCCGCTTACAGGCCAATGGTAGGCCGATTAAAGGACTACATTGCCATGCCGAAGTTCAACATGTATCAGTCACTTCATACCACCATCTTTGACAATGAGGGCAACATCTTTGAAGTACAGATCCGTACCGAGGAAATGGACAGGATCGCTGAACAGGGTATTGCGGCTCACTGGAGTTACAAGGAAGGCAAGAAGTATAATTCCGAAAAGGAACAGAAGGAAATCGAAAACAAGCTGTCATGGTATCATGATCTGGTCGGCATGATGGATGAGGGTGAACTTGAACATCCTACTGAATTCATGAACCTGATCAAGAAGGATATCTTTGAAGCTAACGTATATGTAATGTCACCTAAGGGTAAGGTAGTTGAATTACCGGTCGGCTCTACGCCTTTGGACTTTGCCTACCGTATCCATACGGAAGTCGGTCATAAGACCGTTGGCGCCATTGTCAATGGGGCAATGGTACCGTTAAACAAGCCTTTACAGACGGGAGACGTCGTAAACATCAGAACCAGCAAGCAGTCTCCAGGACCTTCTGAAGACTGGCTGAAGATCGTCAAGACCGCTACGGCCCGTAACAAGATCAGGGCCTTCCTCATCAAGCAGGAAACTGAAAAGCGTCAGGAAACCATTGATAAGGGCATCAAGATGATGGCTGATGAATTAAAGAAGCGTAATCTTGATGAAAAGGAATACATGGATAAGGGCAGACTGGATTCCATGTACAGTCAGTTCGGCGTAAGTAACTATAACGAAATGATGTATGCCATCGGCATGAAGTCAATTTCATTAGTTCAGCTGATCGATAAGCTGACCAACCAGAAGAGAAGTGCCATTGATAACCTGTCACTAAGCAGATTATTCCAGGGCAAGAGTTCCCAGCAGAAGCCAAAGGGTGCTTCAGGGGTATCTGTTGAAGGCATTGAAAACATGAAGATATCCATTGCCGGATGCTGCATGCCGGTATATGGCGATGAGATCGTCGGCTACATTACCAAGGGCCAGGGTGTCAAGGTTCACCGTAAGGACTGTCCAAACATCCAGAATGAAAAGGCCAGACTCATTGCGGTACATTGGGAAGACTCTGATGAGAACAAGCAGTATGACTGCTGGCTGAAGATCGATGCCATGGACAGAAATTATCTGATAAGTGACATTGTAACTGTTATTGCCCAGTATAAGGCATCATTAACCGGTATTAACTCAGAAGTAATGCCGGACAAGGTAAATGTAACAATTGACATCAAGGTCAAGGTCAAGGATTCTGAACAGTTAAGACTGGTAATGGCCAACATCAGAAAACTTGACAGTGTCAGTGATGTAGTCAGAATTATAAAGTAACAGGAGAAACGTTATGAAAGCCAGAAAGGTAGTCATTTACGGTAAGGAAGATGTAAAGATCATCGAACAGGACATTAATGAAAGTGATCTGGGAGCTAGTGAGGTCATAATTAAGACTGATGTTTCCCTGATCAGTGCCGGTACGGAACTTTCAAGAGTCTTTGCGCTCAAAAAGGGCGCAACTTATCCTGTTTATCCTGGTTACTGTTCAGTAGGAAGAGTAATCAAGGCCGGTAATGCCATAAAAGGGTTAAGTGAAGGTGATAAGGTCGTTTTTTCCGGCTCACACGCCTCTGCCCAGATATTTGATCCGTCAAAAAGTGATGGAGGCATTCTGTTTAAGTTAAAAGATGAGACCAACTCTAAGGATGCTTCTTTCATGGTAATGTGCTGGATCGCCTTAAATGGAATATTGCCTGTAAAGGTAAACATTGGCGATAATGTCGTCATAATGGGACTTGGAACCCTTGGAATAATTACTGCCTTGTACTATCAGATGGCAGGCTGTAACGTATTATGTTTCGACTTATCAGAAACCAGATGTAAGCTGGCTAGGGAAATGGGCGTTAAAAATGTAAGTAACTGTCCTGCAAGTGAACAGGTTGAAACAGCTGAAAAGTGCTTTGGCAAGGATGGCGCCGATATCGCAATTGACGCCACCGGTAACAGCCATTGTATAATGGCAGCCGTTAAGATGACCGGCAAGTACGGTCAGATCGTATTACTAGGTTCGCCAAGAGAAGAAGTCGATGCCAATGTATCTGTACCATTCTATGAGATTCATTCCAAGATGTTGACGGTAATAGGTGCACTGAACAGAAAGTATCCGTTTGAACCTGTCACCGGCAGTCGCATCAGCATGCGCCGCTACTTAGGCTACATTGAAAATCTGTTGAATGAGGGCAAACTGCCTGTTAGTAAGATCATTTCCCACGTAATTGAACCGGATGAAAAAGTTCTTCTGGAAAGTTACCGTGGCTTAATGCATAAGAAAGATGAATATACCGGTGTGGTAATTGACTGGAGCAGGTAATGTATCTGATCACGGGAAAGCCGAACACCGGCAAGTCAACCGCAATAAGAAAAATCATCCACATGCTGGGAAAAGGCAGGTGCGGTGGTTTTTTTACTGAGGAAATAATTGAGAATGGCGAAAGAGCAGGATTCATTACCAGAACCTTAAGCGGTAAGGAGAGGATACTTGCCCATAAGAAACTTGTTTCTGATTTCATGGTTGAAGATTTCGGGGTCGATCTGGAAGACTTTGAAGAGCTGTGCCTTGAGGAAATAGATAGGGCAGTAAGTGATGATAATATCAAATTCATCATCATTGATGAGATCGGACCGATGCAGCTTCATTCTGCTAAATACCGCAAACTGCTTGAAGAGTTATTGGAAAGTAACAAGAAGATAATTGCGACCGTATGCATCTGGCATACTGAATGGCTGGATCGTTTCCGTAATGATGAAAACAACATCCTTTATGAAATCACGGAAGATAACCGCGATGAACTGCCTTTAAGCATCATAACGGAAGTCAACAGGAATGATGAATTGTTTCTTTCCAAAGTAGAACTGGCTAAGAAATACTGTAAGGAACCTGAAAGATACAGCTATGAAGAAAATGAAGTAATAATGCGTTCTACTCATGATGTAAGAAGGATAACCAGGACAAATGGAAGCTATCACTGCAGTTGTGATTACTATAAACAGACAGGTACCTGCAGTCACATCATGTCATTGATACTTAAAGATGGTTTTTAGTTTGAAACTGTAAATGCATTGTGCTAATATAGTGGCATATCCTGAGATAAAGAAAACGCTCAGCAGACAGTTCAGAGAGAAAACGGTTGGTGCAAGTTTTTACTGAAAACTGAGGGTCAGACACTTTGGAGGATCTTTTCTGAAAAACAGTAGGAAAAGACGTTGCCGGCGTTAACGGATTAAAGGCATGCTAAGCATGCGAAATAAGGTGGCACCACGTTAAACGTCCTTATCGGACGTTTTTATTTTGAAGGAGGATGGAAAATGGCAAATAAGTATCAGGTTCCGCGTGGAACTCAGGACTTTCTTGGTGAAACCGTAAGCTTATGGCAGAAAGTTGAAACGATCATTCGTGAAGAATGTGCCAGATACGGTTACAGTGAGATCAGAACTCCAATATTCGAACATACAGAAGTTTTCAAGACGGAGAACGATTCCAGTGACATGGTCACCAAGGAAATGTACACCTTTAACATGGGTGATTCATCACTTACCTTAAGACCGGAAGGTACAAAGGGCGTAATCAGATCATTCGTTGAACATAAGATGTACGGTAATCCAGCCGAATTACCACAGAAACTTTATTACATGGGACCTATGTTCAGACATGAAAGACCGCAGAAGGGCAGATACCGTCAGTTCCATCAGTTCGGCATTGAGGCAATCGGTGCCAAATCTCCTTTACTGGATGTTGAGGCAATTGCCTTAGGTTATGACATTTCCAAAAAACTCGGTCTTAAGAACATCAAGATCTTAGTTAACTCATTAGGCGATGAGGAATCAAGAAACAATTACCGTAATGCCTTAAGAGAATACTTCAAGCCATATCTTGATGAACTGTGTGAAGACTGTCACAGAAGATATGAACAGAACCCGTTGCGTATCCTTGACTGTAAGATCGACAAGGATAAGGAGTGCTTCAGGAATGCTCCTAGCATCAAGGACTATCTGAATGAATCTTCTAAGGAATATTTCGCATTGGTATTAAAGGGCCTGGATGACTTAGGCATTCCATATGAGATCGATGATCACTTGGTAAGAGGTCTTGACTATTATAGTAACACCGTATTTGAAGCCGTACCGGTTGACGCAACCGGCCAGCAGGCTGCCGTATTTGCCGGCGGCCAGTATGACGGCTTGGTCAATTACTTTGGCGGCGGCGACTTGCCTGGTGTAGGCTTTGGCATGGGCCTGGAAAGAATGATCAATCTGGCTGTTGAACAGAACAGCTTACAGCCTGAAACAAGACACAGCGATGTCTATGTCATTTCATTAGGCAACGTTTCAACCTATGGCTTACAGATAACACAGATGTTAAGAGATGCCGGTTATTCAGTTGAAATGGATTATCAGGGCAGATCATTAAAGGCTCAGTTCAAGACCAGTGACAGACTTAACAGTAAGGTCATCATCATTGTCGGTGAAGATGAATGCGGTAATAAGACGGCCCAGGTAAAGGATGTAGCTAATAAGACTCAGGAAACAGTTGAGTTTGCCAGACTGTCAGAAACAGTTGGAAATATATTGAAGGGGAATGAATAGTATGAACAGAACACACAATAACGGTGAATTAAGACTTGCCGATGTTGGCAAGAAAGTTACCCTGATCGGTTGGGTAGGCAAGAGAAGAAATCTGGGAAGTCTCGTCTTCATTGACTTAAGAGACAGATACGGTTATACCCAGATCCTCTGCGATGAAAATACCACTGAAGCAGTAAAGAGTGTCAGAAATGAATACATTCTTTCTGTAACCGGTGAAGTAGTCGAAAGAAAGGATAAGAATCCAAAGCTTCCGACAGGCGAAATTGAAGTTAAGGCTGAAAAGGTTGAAATCATCAATACCGCTGCCACAACACCATTCATCATCGCTGATGAAACCGATGCCTTAGAAGATACCAGACTGAAATACCGTTACCTGGACTTAAGAAGACCGGTATTGCAGCAGAAGTTATTTACCAGAGCCAAGATCGTTAAGGCAATGCACGAATATCTCGATGCCAATGAATTCATTGAAGTTGAGACACCGGTATTAGCCAAGAGCACACCGGAAGGCGCCAGAGACTATCTGGTACCATCACGTGTTCATCCAGGTTGCTTCTACGCCTTACCGCAATCACCTCAGCAGTTCAAGCAGCTGCTCATGGTTGCCGGTTTTGAAAGATATTATCAGGTAGCAAGATGTTTCAGAGATGAAGATTTGAGAGCTGACAGACAGCTTGACTTCACTCAGCTGGACATTGAAACAAGCTTCCTGTCACAGGATGAGATTTTGACTTTAACAGAAGGTCTGTTAAAGAAGGTCATGAAGGATGTCAAGGGCATTGACATTGAAACACCATTCAGAAGATTCAAGTATGTTGATGCCATGAACATGTACGGCTCTGACAAGCCTGATACAAGATTTGAATTAAAGCTTCAGGATGTTACTGAGATCTTCAGAAATTCTGAATTCAAGGCCTTTGAAGAAGGTCTGGCTGAAAAGGGTGCCATCAAGGCACTGGTAGTAGACCATTGTGAAAACTACAGCCGTAAGGAACAGGATAAGCTGACAGACTTAGCTAAGAAGAATGGTGCCAATGGATTAGTCATTCTGAAGTATCAGAATGATGAACTGGAAGGCAGTGCCGTAAAGTTCTTCTCAGAAGAAGAAAAGGAAGGCTTAAAGAATGCCTTGAATTTAACTAATGGCGACATGATCATGATCTGCTCAGGCAGATGGATCAAGACCTGTACGGCATTAGGTGCCTTGAGAAGTCACTTCGGCAAGGCCTTAGGTCTGATCAAGCCTGACACATATGATTTCTTATGGATCGTTGAATTCCCAATGTTTGAATGGAGTGCTGAAGACAACCGTTACTATTCAGAACACCACCCATTCACCAGACCAATGGATGAAGACTTACCGTTATTGGATACAGACCCTGAACAGGTACGTTCATATGCCTATGACGTAGTATTGAACGGTTATGAATTAGGCGGCGGCAGCTTGAGAATCTATGACTGCGACTTGCAGGAAAAGATCTTCGAACTGTTAAGCCTGTCAAAGGAAGAGATCCAGAACAGATTCGGCTTCTTCATTGATGCCTTAAAGTATGGCACACCACCTCACGGCGGCTTGGCCTTAGGTCTTGACAGAGTTGCGATGATTCTGACCGGCAGTGAGTCATTACGTGATGTAATTGCCTTCCCGAAGAATGCCAGTGCCAAGGATCCAATGTCAGATGCACCAACTGAAGTTGACCAGAAACAGCTTGATGAACTGCACATTAAGATCGTAAAATAGGCTGAACAATAACAAAATCAGAAATAAATGGCTTTAGGAAACGTTTTCCCAAGCCATTTTTTTAATAAGTTTATTTTCAATACTTTAATTATAAAAAGTGTATTGTTATAATGAAGGTGCCGAAAGAGAAATGCTTTTCCGACACATATGATTTAGGGAATCCGGACGTTGATTCAGTTGTGTTGAATGCCTTTAATTAGGAATCCTGAAACTGAACACAGGGTACCCACCTGGGTAACAGGGAATCGACTTATGTCTTTTGGTAAGGGATTCACAATGTAATCCCTTTTTTCTTGAAATGCATATTGTTTTTAAGTAAAATATTATGGTAAGTGAAAAGGCGGTGATTTCATGCCAGAAGCATTGAAGACATTATTATGGATGTTATTAGGTGGGGTTATCGGAGCAGTATTAGGTTGGTATTTCACCCGTAAGGCTATCCAGAAACAGTTAAAGGAAAATCCTCCTGTTAACGAAAAGATGATCAGAGCAATGTTCATGCAGATGGGGCGTAAGCCTTCTGAAGCTCAGATCAAGCAGGTCATGAAGAGCATGAATCAGTATCAGTAACACAGCCCAGCTGTGTTTTTCTTTTGTCTAAGAGTATAATGGTCTTAGAGGTAGGACAAAATGACAGTAAATAATAATTATGCAGCAGCTCTTTTAGGCATTCTTGAAGAGGCTTTTAAGCAAAATGAAGAAAAAATCAACACATGCGTTGATAAGGTCGTCGATAACATCATGAATGATCATATCATTCATGTATTTGGTACCGGACACTCCCACATGACCGGCATTGAGGTATTTGCCAGAGCGGGTGGTTTAGCTAACGTAAATGCCATTCTTGACCCAGATCAATTGACAATGTTTGGTACCAACAGAAGCGGGCAGGTAGAAAGATTACCGGGCTTGGCAGATATCATCTTTGATAATTATGACATTAACAAGGATGACATCATGATCATCGTTTCCAATTCCGGTAGAAATGCCGTGCCGATTGAAATGGCCATGAGATGCAGGAAGGAAGGCATCTTTACCATATGCATAACATCCTTGAAGGCATCTGAGAAAATGACCTCCAGACATCCAAGCGGCAAGAAACTGTATGAACTGTGTGATGTTGTGTTAGATAACTGCACACCTGATGGGGACGGCTGTCTTAATGTTGGCGGCATAGTGACCGGGCCGGTAAGTACGATCAGTTCCATGTATCTGGCCGATACGATCATGACTACAGCCATTGAGAAATGCGTTGAAAAGGGCTTTAAGCCATATGTATATCAGTCACAGAATGTTGATGGCGCCGATAACAATGCGGCTCATAACAAATATAAGGGCAGGATCAAGCACCTGTAGAAAGGAACATCATGAAAGCCTGGGAAAAGTATTTTGAAGTTGAAAAGGAAATAATCGAAGAAGTACAGAAGAGAAATGCCGATAACATCATGAAGGCAGCTGAAATATTAGCTAAAACTACCGAAAATGACGGCATCATTTATGGCTTTGGCACCGGACACTCACACCTGGTCGTTGATGACGCTTTCTGGAGAGCGGCAACACCTGCCAATTACTGTGCCTTGTTAGAACCAAGTGCCACCGGTAATCAGGAAATAACCAAGTCATATTATGTTGAAAATACCTATGGCATCGGTAAGTTAGTCGTAGATTATCATCGCATTACCCCAAATGACTGCATGATCATCATTTCCAATTCCGGCAATAACATTGCCCCGGTCGATGCGGCCTTAAGAGCTAATGAAAAGGGCATACCGGTAATTGCGATAACGGCCGTTGACTATTCTGACTATCTGACCACCAAGCATAAAGACGGGGTAAAGCTGAAGGATGTAGCTGATGTGGTTCTTGATAACTGTTGCACCATTGGTGATGCTGCCGTTGAAATAAAGGACTTTCCAATGAAGGTAGGCTCAGTAAGCACCATAGCCAATGTCTTCTTACAGAATGCCATTCTTACTCAGATGGTAGAGCTGTTAGTGGAAAAAGGTAAGGAACCGGATGTTTACTATAACGGGCATTTGGCATTCATGGATGAAAGCTGTGCCGACCATAATGACAAGCTGGTAGACAAGTATTTCTACCGGATCAGAAATCTGTAAATGAATAAAGGCGCTGATATTCAGCGCCTTTTGTTTACTTTACTAATTCGAAATAGTAGCAGCAGTCAAATTCTTCTTCAGGCGGTAAGAGATTTACCGGCGTATCAGGACGGAAGAAGCATGCCTTTTCCAGATCGTTTTCTGGCGACCATGGCTCAATGCAGATGAACGGGCAATCTTCCTGTTTCTTCCAGTAACCTAGAGTGGTGTAGCCTTCATTACCAACACGAACGGTATGTTCACCATCGGTCATCTGTGACCAGCGTGACTTGATCTGATTGTCATGATAGAAGAATGAACCGCTTACCAGATACTTGTCTACCGGGAAGCTGTTACCGTCAGGAATTACCTTATCCTCAGTACTGAGCTTTTCATCGCATTCAAATTCAATGCGGTAATCACTGTATTTCTTATCAGCTGTAAGAGGGCAGTTAAAAGCCGGATGGAAGCCGATTTCAAATGCCAGGTTCACTGTATCAAGATTATTGACTTTGTAGCTCAGAATCAGTTTATAGCCTTCTAAGCGGTAGTTAACGGTGATCTTGAACTTGAAAGGATATACTTTCAGGGTTTCCTCATCATAGGTAAGTGAAAGTGTGGCACTTGTTTCATCGTAGCTTTCAAATGTGAACTTAGCTCTTCTGGCAAAGCCATGCTGACCAAGTTCATATGTCTTTCCTTCATATTCGTATTTGCCGTCAATTAACGGTCCGGTATATGGGAATAATAATGGGTTACAGTTATACCAGTACTTTGGATCACGGCACCAGATTGTTTCAATGTTGTTGTCCAAGCGCTTGAAACTGATTACTTCAGCAGCCTGCTCACTGATCGTAGCAGACACGAACTCGTTTTTAATTGTTATTTCCTTCATTTTTGTTTCCTCTTGGTTATATTCTAGCATAAAGAAAAATATTGGGTTAAGGTTTAGCCTTAAAACTGGCATCATCGCGCACAAAAATATATAATTGAATCATGAGAAAATTGGGGCTCTTATTGTTAGTAGTGCTGTTAATGCTGAATGGCTGCAGCGATCGGAAAAATGAAAAGGAACTGGTCAATAACGGCGAGTTCGTTTACCAGTTATATAAAGGCAACGCTACTATTGTCAGTGGACAGTGTGAAACTGACACTTTGATCGTGCCTGAAGAAATAGACGGTTATCCGGTAGTTGGCATATTAACAGATGCCTATGACTGTACCGATGTCGTAGAAATCATTCTTCCGGAATCTTTGGAACTGATCGAAGAGAATGCCTTCAGAAACTGTGAGGAGCTTCTTGATCTTTCCATTGCCGGCTCCACCAACGCAACCAGAGGCTTTGAAAACATGGAAAAGCTGAAGACTCTGACCATCTTAAAGGGCTCAGGAGTAATGCATGACTATGAGTTATCATTTGATGCTCCTTGGCATGACAGCTTCTATAACATAACTACTCTTAATCTGGCCGATGGAATTACCCACATTGGCGATAACAGTTTTTCCGGTTTCATGTCAGTTCGTTATCTCTCCATTCCTCATACTGTTGAAAGCATCGGTGAAGCTGCCTTTACTAATTTCCTGTCATTAAGAAGACTGGAAATACCTAATTCAGTAAAGGTAATTGAGGAAAGAGCCTTCTACAATGATCCATTAGAATCAAGAAGCATATCCGTCGTCATTCCAAAATACGTTGAGGAAATAGGTGACATGGCCTTCAGCCATGACAGAACATACTACGCATATAAGGACAGTGATGGTGCCAGTAACTTAGCTGCTCATCACATTGTCTATACGGAAATAGATTATTCATTTACCGAAGAAAACTATAAGATCAGAGTTGGTCAGACTTCCCAGTTACAGTTCAGGGAAGCTCCTGAGTTCATTCTGTTACAGACCAAATATGAATCTTCAGATGAATCAATTGCCAGAGTCAGCGGTGATGGCATGATAACAGCCTATAAGGAAGGTGAAGTAACCATTACTGCTTATACCGAAACAGCTGAAATAGCAACACCTCTGAAGGTTTACGATAACCCATTGGCCAGATATGATGTACGCTACAGAAGAGTAGCTGTTGCCGACAGCGTTGACCTTAATCCAGCCGAAGACTTTGAATGCTTCAAGGACTATGCCGGGGAAATTGAATACAGTTACCTTGGTAATGACTTCAGAGTTTCCAACAAGGGCAAGCTTACGGCCGTCAAGAAGGGCAAGGGGCTGTTAATTGTTTCAGGAGATGATAACCGCAAGGGTGAATACATCATTGAAACCTATAACCCGGTAACCCAGGTAACCGTCAAAATGCCTGACATGGTCATGCTTAAGGACAGAGATTATCATTTACAGACAAATGTCTACCCGGCAAGTGCTGATGATCTGAATCTGGAATTTACTTCCTTAGACAACAGTGTTGTAAAGGTTGACTATACCGGCACGGTTACGGCTGTTGAAGT
>JAFUCG010000133.1 GCA_017459795.1 Erysipelotrichaceae bacterium
ATTCGCGGATGCCAAGGAAAACCACGGGTTGCGATATACAAGGCTAAGAGGTCTCAAAAAGAATCAGCATCAGGCGCTGATGATTTTTGCGTCGCACAACTTAAAGAAGATAGGGTTATGGAACTGGAAACTTGAGGAATTTTATCCGTCTGTTTCTTTAAACATACCGGTAATACTGCGATTCTGAGCAACAAATATTGAGGGATCTGTAATCCATAATGAAAAAGCCGATCTTTATGAACCAGATCGTCCATAAAATTCGACTTTGTCAACAATCTGAGCACATCTCAGGATGTGCTTTCTCTTAGTCTATTAAGCCAAAATGTCTTAAGGCATTTTCAATGCCGTTATTGTCAACGCTGTCAGTAACATAGTCAGCCGCAGCCTTAACATTATCCCCGGCATTACCCATGGCAACGCCAATGCCGGCAAACTTCAACATTTCAATGTCATTTTCACCATCGCCAAAGGCCATGACTTCAGAAACATCCATGTTGTTTTCATCCAGGAATTTCTGAATGCCGCTGCTTTTACCGCCACCCTTAGGAATGATGTCGATGCCTGTATCATTCCAGCTGGTAATGCTGCACTCATCTAGTACATCATCAAGCAGTTTCTTTTCATGCTCCGGTACAAAAGCAAGGATCTGGTATACTTCTTCCCCACTGTACTGCTTAACCTGTGGAACCGTACCCTTTGTTTCGGCCTGAGTCCTGATGACTGTCTCATTAACGAAGTTTATATATCTGTCATTTTCGCCAATCATGACGAATGGTATTTTCTTGGCCTTGAAAATTGATGATAAGATCTCCATCTCGCCTTTATCTATTGCGGTTCCGGAATAAACTTTCTTATTTTCATCAAGCATAAGATTTCCGTTTAAAGTGAGGTAGCCATCAAAATGAATGTCTGCCACCGGCAGCTTGGATAATTCGATCAGATGTCTTCCTGTAGCGATAATTGTTTTAACCCCATTGGCTCTTACTTTTCTTAATGCTTCTCTGGCACTCTGGGGAACGTCATTTAAACTATGCGATAATAGTGTACCATCAACATCAAAGAATATTGCCTTTATTTTATTATTCATTGCCTGACCTCTCAAATACTGGAACACATACATTTTAACACATTAATGTTTTTATTAAATATATACAAAGTGATTTTAATCTCTGAAATGACCGAACTTTGCCCTTTCCTCATAGTTAACTTCCAGCAATTTCAATTCATTGATTATGTTTCTTGGCTCTGCTCTTACATACATTTCTTCTTCTGGAGTTATGTTTCCCTTATCGGAATCAATGTAAATTGCTAATGGTGTTCTTAGGCCAATGGCATAGCTGATCTGCACTTCACACCACTTAAGATCATGTCTGACAATTAATTCCTTGGCAAACTTTCTGGCAATGTATGCTCCTGATAAGTCAACCTTGGTAGGATCCTTGCCGTTCATGTTGCCACCGCCGACATTGGCAAATGACTGATATGCATCAACAACTATTTTTCTTCCTGTTAAACCGGCATCCCCTTCAAAGCCGCCAATTAAGAACTTACCGGTTGGATTGATCAGAAATCTGTCTATTTCAATGCCATAGCCTTTACACAAATCTGTAACATAATCCTTCAGGATCCTATCTGTCTTTTCCCTGTTTGTTTCAGAATTGTTATAGGAAATCGTAAAGTCCTTAATTCTAACCAGCTTGAATTCATCATCATATATGCCGGTTATCTGGGCCTTGCCATCAGGATAAAAGTCTTCATTTGTGTGTACCAGTTCATCATACTTCTGAGCCAGTTTCTGTAGTATTACCATTGCCAGCGGCAACATTTCCTTGGTATCGTTACAGCCATAGCC
>JAFUCG010000134.1 GCA_017459795.1 Erysipelotrichaceae bacterium
CCTATGTTCCAGGCCATGCCGTTATCAGAATCATCATACTGCCTGAAATACTCACCAGTTGAAACATCATAAACAGTTACATAGTTATACCAGTTATCAACAAGATAGAAATACTTATCATCATCAGAAAAGCCGACATAATCAAGCATTCCCACATCCTTGACTGAAACGGTATATAAGATCTTTCCACTTTCAACATCTATCAGACACGCTGAATTCAGATTTGTTATTCCCAATAAATATCTATCATTATGCGAGAATACCAGTGAATCAAACTGACGGTTATTATTATCGATTGTCATTATTTCTTCAAAATCTGCATTGTAAAGCGCATACTCCAACGCTGCCTGATATTTAGCGTCAAACTTATCTCCTACAGTAGATCGTAATGTTTCAGCATCGCGAAGCATTGAAAGTGCCTGCAGTTTATTTGAGTTTGAAGTTGATACATTTGCCTGTTCAATCAGCAGCTGATACTGATTTTCCCGCGATATGTTTCTCTGCTCAGTTATCTGGTGATTCTTGTATAAACTGTAGCCCAGAAAAGCAGTTAAAAGAATTATCACAGTAGATACAGCCGTAGTGATGATTCTTGTCCTTCTTCTTCTGGCTCTCTGTCTTAATTCATCATAATTAACATTCAGCATTGATGCCAGTAAACGAAGTTTCTCATTGTTCAGTTTACTGAATGACTCCTGTAATGTCTTACCCCTGACATCAGCAGCCAGCGGTTCTCTTTCCTTTATGACTCCATCAACTTCTACAAAACGAAGCTGATCAGGAAAGGCGTTACCCGGATGACCATTTGCCAGGACTGTAAGAATGTGATCTCTCTTCCCAATGGAAATGAAGTAGTCAAGCTCTGCCAGACACCACTTAGAGGTCAGATAGTCAGGTGAGGCAATCACGATAAGCCACTCGGAATTATCCAATGCCGTATATATATCCCTGGACAGATCACGTGAAAGCGGCAGTTCTTCCTCATCACGGAATACCCTGCCCATTTTTGTCTTACCGCTTGTAAGTTGCACATTTCTGGGAACCGGATAGTTTTCAATCTGAGTATGAAGTTTCTTAGCTATCGCAGAATCCAGGGGAATGTGGCGATATGATATGAATGCTACATATTGATATTTCTCCATAAATGCCCCTTGTATTTATGTATTCTGATTATCAGTACTGTTATTTGAATCTATTATATGCATATAGAAAAAGAAAATGACAGTATTTAACACATGTTTTATTTCATTATTGAAACAAAATTCGCGGATATTAAATCTGCCATTTGAAAAAGCAACCCGAAGGCTGCCTTTACTGTAATACTAATAACTGTATCCGTATTCTACACCGAAGATGTTCAATGCATTTTCGTAACATGGTGCGCCTCTGTATGAGCAGGCACTGTAGATGTTACGTCCTAATGTATAATATACTCTGCCGACGTTGGCATAACTTCTTACATAATCACCAATGTAGCCTGTACCCATTCGGATGACTTCAACGTGTAAGTGCGGTCCGGTTGAGCTTCCTGAGCTTCCAAGTAAGCCAATTACATCACCCTGCCATACCTGATCACCAACGGAAACGTCAACACTGCTCAAGTGAGCATTGATGATCTCATATACGGTATCGCCAACCTGAACGATATAACATACATAGTTACCGAAACCATAACCGCAATAGCTGCCTAAGTAACCATATGGACAGCCGGTATGTGTTGCGACAACGATACCGTTGGCAACGGCGTAAACTGTTGAACCGTAGTTAGCGGCCATGTCAGCTGCCGGATGGAAGCCACTGTATGAATCCCATGGATCATAGTAGTAACAGCCTGATGAAATGTAGAAACGGTTATGTAATGGGTAATAGAAACCGTTAGATGCATAGAAATCACTTAAGGCCTGATCAAGCTCTTCGATCTGAGCCTGTAATTCATCCATTGCCAGGTAAACATTCTCAAGTTCACTAGCCAATGCAGCCTGAGTACGGCGGTATTCCGCGATTAACTCTTCAGCCTGTGCCTTTAAAGTTTCAAGGTCTTCCTTGGTCTTATCAAGATCAGCTCTCTGCTTTTCCAGCTGAACCTTCTGGTCTTCAAGTTCCAGTTTGTCCTTTTCCAGCAGTTCCTTTTCCCGCTGCATTTCATCGATCTTTTCCTTATCGTAACTGGTTATTTCGTTAAGGGCACTGATTCTTCTGAACATGTCAACGAAACTTGTAGCGCCCATGATGAACTTAATGTAGTTATTTGAGGCAACGTTTGACTGTTCAGCAGCCATACGTTCCTTAATGGCGTTGTTCATTTCTTCGATCTTAGCTTCACGTTCAGCTATCTTTGTTTCAACAACAACGATGTTGTTCTCAGTAACGGTGATGTTTTCTTCAACGACAACGATCTGATCTTCGATGTCTTCAATCTTTTCATTTATCTGGTTGATCTTTTCACCCTGAGCAGCGATGTTAGCCTTCATATCGCTCATCTGAGCATTGATGTCCTTGATGTAGGCCTGGTTATCTTCCATTTGCTGAGCAAGTTCCTGACGGTAAAGCTTACAGGCATCCTTCTGTTCATCAGTCATTTCATCACTGATGACACATGGATTGTCTTCTGCCTGCACCTTAAAGGCATCCCTGTTCAGAAACGGGAAGCAGCCTAATATCATGGTGAATGCCAGTAAAACAGAAAGAACTCTCTTCATCAATTATCTCCTCCATCTGAGTTGCTTGTTGACGGACATTAATGAACCGATCAAACCGACAACCATGCCGATTACAGCTAAGAATGCAGCTACGTAATAGGCAAAAGGATTAGTTGGTAACAGTGTCAGCATGCCGCTGATCAGCTGACCGTTTAATGATTCATAAACATACTTATAACCGAATATTGTCAATAGTGCAGGAACAACAGCACCCATTAAGCCAATGAAGACACCTTCAATTACGAATGGCTGTCTGATATAGCTGTTTGAGGCACCAACCTGTCTCATGATGGCAATTTCCTCATTACGGTTATGAATCGTAATGTTAATGGTATTGTTAATTAAGAATATGGCCAGTAATGTTAAGGCCAGAATGATGACGTACCCGCTGGTACGGATCGTTGTCAGGACTCTTAAGAAGTCATCGGCAGTAGCACCACCGTATTCAACTTCCTTGATTCCCTGAATCTTACTCAGATTCTCTGATACACCTGATAAAGTATATCCGGATTTGATTTCTACTAAGAACGCTGGTGATAATGGGTTATCTTCACGGTAGATTTCAAAGATCTTGCCGCCTTCGCCCTTACCGGCGATGAATCTGTCTAATTCCTGATCCTTATTTGAGTATTCAACACTGCCTACGCCATCTATGGCTTCTACCTTACGCTGTAAGGCAGGAATCTGAGCCTCATCGATTTCCTTGTCGATCTTGACATAGATCTGAATGCTTTCTTCCAGATTCTTGGTTATCTGTGATACGTTACCGACAATGAGTGTCAGTAAGCTGACTAATACAAGGGTAATTGTAACAGCGTTTGCGCTGGATAAGGCCATCGCAAAGTGTCTGAAAATACCCTGGAATGCTTCCTTGAAATGTCTGCCTATAAGTCTAAACATTTGCAACATAGCCTCCTTCCTTACTGTCAGAAACTACATGTCCTGTTTCAAGCTTAATGGTACGCTTCTTATATTTGTTAACCAGGTTAATGTCATGAGTAACCATGATTACAGTTGTACCTGAAGCATTGATCTTTTCCAGTAATTCCAGAATTTCATTTGAACGTTCAGGGTCAAGGTTACCGGTAGGCTCATCGGCAATTAACAGCTTAGGGTTATTGGCAATGGCTCTGCCAATGGTAACTCTCTGCTGCTGGCCACCGGAAAGTTCATCAGGAAAACTCTTGGCCTTATCAGTAAGGTCAATGATTTCCAGTACTTCTCTGACTCTCTGTCTGATTTCCTTTCTTGGCTTATTGATTACTTCCAGGGCAAAGGCAATGTTTTCAAACACGGTCTTCTTCTTTAACAGACGGTAATCCTGGAATACTACGCCAAGAGTACGACGATAAAGAGGTACCTTTGAGAAACGCAATTTACCGACATTGACACCGTTGACCTCAACGGTTCCCCTTGTCGGTATTTCTTCTCCATCCAGTACCTTGATGAATGTACTCTTACCGGAACCTGTTTCACCGATTACGTAAACAAATTCCCCGTCCTTGATATCTATAGTTACATCGTTTAAGGCATTAACGCCGTTTTTATATGTTTTATATACATTTTGTAAATGTACCATCATATACCTCCAGACTACGAAACTATCTTATATTATAGCACATATGCCTTGTCTATGATACCTACACACGGAAATCGTATGAGAATCCCTCACCTTTGATTTCCTTGGCATCAGATACTATGACAAAGGCATATGGATCTGTCTTGTCAATGAAGTTTGAAAGCTTTACATACTGATTTTTTGAAACAACTGTCAGGATGATATCCTTCTTTTCATTGGTATAACCGCCACGGCCATCGAGAATGGTCGTCCCTCTTTCAAGAGTATAGTGAATGAAGTCACATACCTTTTCAAATTCACTGGTAATGACGTAAACAGCTATGGCTTCATCAGTCTTCGGTACCATGACCCTGTTGATGGCCATTGATGAGCTGTAAATGTATACGACTCCCAGGAATACATCCTGTAAGCCATAGGTCAGTAACCCTAATAAGGTAATGATGCCATCAGTAAACATTACTCCTGAAGAAACGGAAATGCCCAGATACTTGTTAGCCAGTAGTGAAATAATGTCTGTTCCGCCTGTTGAAGCATTATGACGGAAGGCAATGCCCATGCCTACACCGGCAATAACACCGCCAAAGACACATGACAGTAACTCATCTACTTCCAGGTTTACCGGGTATCTGACAAGTATTTCTACAAAGATCGGATAGGCTATGCTGCTGAGGGCCGTTTTCAAGGCAAATTCCTTACCAAAGAAAATGGCTCCGACAATGAACAAGCCGATTACCAGAACATCAATTACCAAAGTCGGGCTCCAGTTGAATGCCGCCTTGGTTATGACAGAAATTCCCGCTACCCCACCGGAAAGGATGTCATATGGAAGAACAAAGTAAGCTACAGAAACAGCTAAGAGAAAATTACCAAATAATACTGCTATTACATCAATTATCTTCTGTTTCATATAACCTCTTCTCCCCCTGACCTTTATAATAACACAAATGTCCCCTTTTTACATTGAAAAACGGAACAGTTGTTCCGTTTACCATGATGTATGAGTTGAAAAGCCTTTTCTGCTGACACCATATGAAGCTTGAGCTACATCCTTGGTAGGACTGCAGCCAGCCAATAACAGCGCCATAATTACCAGGATTGATAAAACCTTTTTCATTTTACCATCCACCTCCTCCTGAACCGCCGAAGCCGCCGCCGGAGAAGCCTCCTGATGAACCGCCGCCACTTGAGAAGCCACCGCTTGATGACTCTGGGGCCGGGGCACTGGTCATTGCTCTTTCAATGACGTGCATCTGACTGGTCAATGAATTAGTCATGTAGTATGGATTGCCATACAGTCTGCTTGAGTACCACTCACAAGGCTGAATGGTTAGTTTCTTGAAATGATCATTCCAGACATCCGTTAAGCCTAAGGCATAGGCAAATGGCAGAATGTCATAGAAATAATATGGGTTTTCATCAACAAGTTCCTGTAATCTGTCTTCTTCAGCAACGATGATGAAGTTTCTCAAACCGATTACCTGACCCAATACCTGGTTGCCATAATCTGTACGCTTCTTCATGAAACGGGTTATGACGATTACTACGATATTGAACAGGATGCAGACAAATGAGAACCAGATGCTTGTATGTGTTCTGACGGTAATGAATACAAGAATGATTACCGGAATGGTAAATAATACCAGTGATAGAACATATAACAATGTCTTGGTATACCACTTGTGCACATATCGGTTGTTATCAAGATATACCATGATTGAACTGAAGGCAATGATCGTAATGGCATCAATGGCCACCCAGATGAATGATAATGGCAGATCATAGTAATAGTTGTAATACAGCATGAATGAGGCAACGCCGATTGGTATGAATGAGAGAATCGTCATTGCGGACTGTAAGGCAACTGATCTTCTTGTGAACAGACGGCGCTTATTTGAATCAAAGTACTTATCCAGCATTTTCTCAACACGGTGGATCGTGGTATAGAATACTTCACTTAATGATTCAATGTCGACTTCATCGCCATTACTGAACAGCTTGTCAAACATTACTCTTTCATATGAACGGGCCGTTGGCTCTAAGTCTGCCTTCTTGATCAGGGTAAGAGTTTCCTCTTCATCAACGATGTTTATTAATCCTCTTCTGCCCCAGTCAAGGATCAGTGAGGCAACATCACCGTCATTGGCAACGCCATCAATGATGACACCTACTTCAGCGCTGGTCATGCCGCTAGGAGCATGGAATTCAACACTTTCAATTAACGGATCATCCTTGCCGAATAGGAAGAATGCGGTAGCCATTATGATTGTGAAGATTCCGCTTATGATCATGGCTGATAGGCCATACTTATCATTACTTATAAATTTGAAATAATCATCATCCAGGGATAACTGCACCGTAATTGCATCACCAGGCTGTAAGTCAGCGTTATAAGAACCGCTGATCGTCTTGCCGGTAACAACAATTGACAATGCGTCCTTTGATTCACTGGTTACGCCAACCGGTGAGTCAAACAGAAGTTTGCTGCGGTTAAATTCCTTTGGCATGTTTATAAGGAAATCTACAGAATGAGTAACAGTATCCCATTTACCTGAAACAATGTTCATAAACAGCATCTGTCTATTGTCTAAGTCCAGGTCTCTGGTTATGATCTCATACTGCCACTTATAGGTTTCATATGTATTAGCGAAAGAATCAGCGTCACCGATTTTGATCTGAACACCCTCTTCAAAATCTTCCTTTTCGTAGTTGTGATCAGATAAGACCTTGACCTTACGTACCGGGAATACATATTCCTTATAGTATGTCTGCCCGTTAAGATCCCACTTCATGTTGTATTTCTTTGGGATGTTAACGTATATGCCATGAAGAGTTGACGAAGTAAAAACAACATCCATCGTTTCTGTAACCAGAATGGTACCATCCTCATGGACATCCATTTCTACTGTATGTTTATTAATTTCAAAGCCTTCTCTGGCATGGGCTTCAGAAGTGTTAAGACAGCAGACTCCCAAAGCTATGAAGACAGCTAACAGTACATTAAGAATCTTACGCATTTTTAGAACTCAACTTTTACATTCTGACGCTGTGAATCGTCACTTACTTCAAATAAAGGCTGTTTAACCAGGTTTTTCATGCCGGCAATGATATTGCTTGGGAATGACTGTAACATGGTGTTGTACTGTCTTACAACGCCATTGTAGTAACGGCGTGAAGTAGCTACATCATTTTCAATTGATGATAACTGATCCTGCAGATTTAAGAAGTTTGTATTAGCCTTTAATTCCGGATAAGCTTCAGCTAAGGCAAAGACACTTCTTACTGCAGAAGTGATTTCTGATTCAGCAGCCATCTTTTCGCCTGTAGTCTTGGCAGCGTTTCTGGCAGCGATAACCTTTTCCAGGGTTTCGCCTTCATGCTTTGCATAGCCTTTGACTGTAGCGACAAGATTTGGAATCAATTCAGCTCTTTTTACCAGGTATACATCCATGGTAGAGAAAGCCTCTTCAATTTTATTCTGTAAAGATACAAATTTGTTATTTGTGGAAATTGCGTATATAGCACATAAAACGACCAATACCAGTAAAACAATTAAAATTCCTTTCATATCTTTTTACCTCCAACTTATACAAAAATTATAACTCTTTCAGCACCTCTAAGCAAATTAGCGGACATCTGAGCAGTACTTCTGGAAATAGAAGTCATACAGAGCCTTAAAGGTCTCTGATTCATGCTTCAGATTATGGAGATACTGATGAGTATAGAATTCATCATCAGCTGCTTCAATTACAGCTACGGCAACGTTTGAACAGTGGTCAGATACTCTTTCACAGTTGTTGATCAGATCAGATAGAATGAAGCCCTGTTCAATTGTACACTTGCCTTCAACAAGTCTGTTGATGTGAGAATTCTTCATTGTATCGGAAATGACATCTATAACTTCTTCCAGAGGTTCTACCTGTGCACCACTTGCCAAGTCATTGTCAACAAAGGCCTGGGTACAGAAATCAACGATTTCATTGATTGCCTTGACCATGTTCTTGATTTCCTTCATGGCATCAGCAGTAAACTTGCTCTTTTCTTCATGAATCTGCTTGGCAATATCCGTAATGTTAACGGCATGGTCACCGATTCTTTCATAGTCGGTAATGACATGCAGCATCTTACTTACGGTATTACTGTCATCCTGAGACAAGGCGACCTTTGATAACTGAACCAGATAGGTATCAAGTTCATCTTCATACCAGTCGATCAGTTTTTCTGTTTCCAGAATGGTCTGATATTCAGTTTCATCATATTCTGTCAGAAGTTTTAATGATGAATCAATGTTACGCTTTGCCATGTAGGCCATTTCAAAAGTCTTATTCAGACACTCATTAACAGCGATTGAAGGTCTGGCCAGCAATCTTTCGTCGATGAGTACCTGCTTGACATCACCATCGTCCTTAACCAGCTTACGTGCAATACCGATGATGATTTTTTCAAGAACAAATGTAAGTAATGTATTAAAGATATTAAATACGGTATGTATTAAGGCAACCGCAACGCTTGTGGCCTTTAAGAACAGGAATGCATCAGCATTAACAACATTCAGAAGTACCTGGATAATCAATACCGCAACGGCTGCAATACTGTTAACAAGTACCTGCATTACGGCAACTCTCTTGGCGTTCTTATTAGTACCGATGGCACCGATTACACCGGTGATACAGGTACCGATATTGGCACCTAATACCAATGGAATGGCCATCTGATAGGTCATCTGTCCGGATAAGGCAAAGGCTTCAACAATACCAATGGTAGCTGCTGAAGACTGAATCAAGCCGGTAAATACCGCTGCCACGATCAAGGCGACAAATGGATTGGTAAACATTACCAGCATCTGAGCAAACCAAGGCTGATCGGCAATGGCACCCATTGAGTCTGACATGAAGTTCATGCCATACATCAGAATGGTGAAACCGATCATCATTGTTCCGATGTCTTTCTGTGACTCCTTCTTAGCTGTCATTCTTAATACGATGCCGACAAATGCCAGAATCGGTGAAAAGAACTTAGGATTAAGAATTGACATAATTGAGAATCCGTCGCCGCCTACGGATGTCAATGTCAGAATCCAGCCGGTAACCGTTGTACCGACGTTTGAACCTAAGATGATTGGTAAAGTATTAGTCCAGTCAATTATCCCTGAGTTGACCAAACCAACCAGCATTACCATTGCACCGCTTGAAGACTGAATGGCAATGGTGATCAAGGCTCCTAATAAGAAGCTCAACGCCTTGTTGGAAGTAACCTTCTTCATTGAGGCTTCCAACTTGCCGCCTGCCATTTTTTCAAGTGATGTCGACATTACTGACATGCCGTATAAAAAGAATGCCAGTCCGACAATTACCTGCAAAAAAGAGTAAATATCCATTTTCCCCTCCTGTTTTCTTCCCCTGAAAACAAAAACAGATACCGCAAATGCCGTATCTGTAACAACCATCATTAGATAACGCACAAATGCATTATTTTTAAATATTTAACCGCTACTCACAATTTATCATATATGACAGCCCGTTTCAATCTGAAAGAGATGTCACACCTGTTTTTTAATGCGCTGGTATACTGATTGTTCATCAAGCTGATAACGCTGACGAAGTTCAGCTATGGTGCCGTGTTCAACAAACGCATTTGGCAGTGAAACATTTAATGTCTCTACATTTAGTCCGTTCTTTATAATCGCTGAATTCAAGCGTTCACCATAACTGCCATGTTCAATGACTTCTTCCATTGTCACAAACAGTTTATGGCTGCCTGAAAGCTGTTCAACAAGTTCCTCATTTACATGACTTAGGAACCTTACGTTAACGATGGTGGCATTAATGCCATCCGCTCTTAACATTTCCCCTACCTTAAGAGCTGTTTCCACCATTACGCCGGTTGCCATTAAACAGACTTCAGAACCCTGTTTAATAATTTCATCCTTATTCAATTCCAATGGTGCATCATATTCATCAAGAACATCAGTAACCTTGCCGCGAGGATATCTGATGGCCACCGGGCAGTTAAGCGTCAGGGCATAGTCAAACATCTCTTCCAGTTCCCTGCCGTTTTTAGGACTCATTACGACCAGATTAGGAATTGATGTAAGGAATGATTCATCAAACAAACCCTGATGGGTCTTACCGTCATTACCTACGATACCGGCTCTGTCAACCGCAAAGATGACCGGTAAATTGCTCATGCAGACATCATGAATGATCTGGTCATAAGCTCTCTGTAGGAATGTTGAATAAATGGCTACTACCGGTCTTAAACCTGAAGAAGCCAAGCCTGCCGCAAAGGCAACTGCGTGTTCTTCCGCGATGCCGACATCAAAGAATCTGTCCGGATATTTCTTATGGAAATAATACAAACCCGTACCAAAAGGCATGGCCGCCGTAATTGCCACGATCCTCTTGTCCTTTTCAGCCAGTTCAAGCATCTTGTTGGAGAATACTGAAGTATAGCTCTTGCCGGAACCCTTGTTTAATTCATCACCTGTCTCAATGTCAAATGGATTAACCCCGTGGAACTGAGCAGGATGTTTTTCTGCATATTCATAACCTTTGCCCTTAACCGTTAAGGCATGGATCAGTACAGGTCCTTCAAATCTGAAGGCACTGTTTAAGGCATCGGTAACCTGTTCAATGTCATGACCGTCAATAGGTCCGATGTAGGTTATTCCCAGATCTTCAAACATCATTCCTTCAACCAGCAGTCTCTTGATTGATTCCTTGGTGGTATGAATGCCTGATTTAATGTGTTCACCAATGAAAGGAATGTGTTCCAGTCCCTTTCTGATGATGGATTTAGTATTAATGTACTTTGTACTTGTTCTTATCTTGCCCAGATAATTAGCCAGGCCACCGACATTGGCACTTATTGATCTTTCATTGTCGTTTAAGATTATTACTACATTGCCTTTTAAATTGGCAGCGTTATTAAGAGCTTCATTGCTCATGCCACCTGTTAAGGAGCCATCACCTATTACGGCAACGACCTTTTCATCTGTGCCCTTTAATTCTCTGGCTGTAGCGTAACCTAAGGCAATTGAAATGGCATTTGAAGCATGACCTGATATTGAAGCATCGCAATCACTTTCGCTAGGATCAGTAAAACCGCTTAAGCCGTCAAGCTTACGCAATGTTTCCATTGCCTCATTTCTGCCAGTCAGCATCTTATGAACATATGACTGGTGACCAACGTCAAAAATCAGCTTGTCTTTTGGGAAGTCAAGCAATCTGTGAAGTGCGATCGTTATTTCTACTACGCCAAGATTACTGGCCAGATGTCCGCCATTCTGGCTGGTTATCTCTAATAGTCTCTTTCTTATTTCTTCAGCTAAAACAGGAAGGTCTTTTTCCGGGATCTTCTTAATGTCGTTAGCATTCTTAATACTGTCTAATAATCCCATAATAAAACTACCTGCCTGTCAGATCTTCTACAATGTTTCCTTCGGATGATGTTGTTGTGCTGTTTTTAATGTCTGTCATTTATTTCGACCTCCGCTTCAGCAACAATTCTCCAGATTCATATTTGTATCCCGTTAACAGTAACATTCTATCACAATTACCATGATTTGCATAAACTAAAAAACGGCTTAATAAAAAGGCGTTGCCGCCTTTTTATTAGAATTTGTAATGAGCCTTGCGTGGGTCACGCTGCTTGTAATACTCAATGCCTTTTCTTAGAGCCTTTGTATCAGCGTAGTAAGTTACATCATATGAACGTCTAGGAACTGCGATTCTGTTCTTGAAGTATTCAATGGCTTCAACGATCTCCTCATTTGAGCCATCCTTCATCAGATTGACTACCTCACAAATGGCTTCACTGTAAAGATAAGCGTCCTCATAAGCATCGCCGTCAAAACCGTCAATTGTTGATCTGTTGACCTTGACATTGACTGAATTGAACCACTTTGAGTTAACCGTGATCTTAACATTGAAGTTATATTTGTATTCGTAACGCTTTGGATTGTAGCTTACTTCCTTGCCCTGTTCATCCTTCTTCTTGATTTCTCTCTTATCTTCAACGATGTTCAGATCACCTTCAACGATCTGATCAAAGCTGATGATGTCAGGATTCATGGAACGCCAGCTGTCAGTACCGCTGACAAAGAATCTGCGGTTATCAATATCAATGTACAGTTTACTGCCGTCACCGCCTAACATGTGAGTAACATTGAAGTTTCTGATCTGCTCCATGTTTTCCTCACGGTAAGCAAGATGTTCCTTAATGTCTTCAACTGTATAGTTCTTCAGATATCCGATTAAAGGTGAGAGCTTTTCGGTACAGCTCTTATCCAGACGGCCATCCTTTAATTTCGTACCGCCTAAGATACCACACTTCTGTCCGCAGATATCGCATACTTTTCTTTCAAAAATACCATCAAGAAATCCCATATTGACCTCCTTGTTTTATTATTATGTTTTTCTATCTATATACTAATATAGTATATTGTTTTACCTTTCTTTTCAAACAAAACTATTCTGTTTTAAAGCTATATTCCGTACGGCAACAGTATTCCTTATTGCCATCGATGCGTGGTGAAACAAAGCCAGGCTGATTAGCTGAATTAGGGAAGAACTGTGTTTCCAGACATAAGCCGTCATGTGCCGTGAATTTAGTACCATTAATGCCGTTTTCTACATCAACGAAGTTACCGGTGTACAGCTGAACACCAGGCATTGTTGTATAAGCGTCCATGATGATGCCTGTCTTTTCTGAGCATAAAGTAGCGAAATGTCTTAAGCTGCCGTCATAGTCATTAATGACAAAGTTATGGTCGTAACCGTTTGTCAGTTTTAACTGTTCAAAACTTAAGTCAAAGTCTTCACCAATGGTCTTTCCCTTGGTGAAATCCATTGGGGTACCGGTTACTTCAGCGATCTCACCGGTTGGAATTGAACCAGGCTTAACAGGTGTATAGTAATCACAGTCAAGCTTCAGGTAATGGTCAAATACACTGCCGCTGTCATAACCGCCTAAGTTAAAGTAACTGTGATTGGTTGGATTAAATACCGTTGCCTTATCGGAAACTATTCTGTATTTAATGCCCAAGGTTCCTTCCTTAACACTGTAAGTAACGTTGATCTTACGGTTACCTGGGAAGCCCATGTCACCATCAGCCATTTCTATTTCAAGAGTCAGTTCATCTTTCTTCTCATCAACAACTTTCCATAAGCGTTTATGAGCACCATTGGCCGTATCTGAATGAAGGTTGTTTTCACCTTCGTTTTTCAACATGTGATAGGTTGTGCCATCAATTGTAAAGCAGGCATTTTCCGTACGGTTTGCCACAGGTGCAATGATTGACCCGAAGCACTCCGGATTATTGAAATATCCTTCCAATGAATCATGGGCTAAGACAACATCAGTTGCCTTGCCGTTTTTATCCTTGACCCATAAGGCCACTAAAACAGCACCAAAATCAGTGATTTCAGCCCTGATCTGTTCACTTTCAATTGTATACAGTGAGGCCATCTGGCCATCAGCTGTCTTTCCATATAACTTGCTCATTATTATTTCCTCCAAATACATCAATATTATACCATTTCCCTCAGACCGTTTTCATCAAGCTGACAGATTTTGTTACAGACATTCTCAATGTACTTACGGTCATGACTTACGGAAATGATGCAGCCGCCAAACTCAATCAGCATCTTTCTGACCTGCGGGTTGGATAATGGTGAAAGGTTTCTGGTTGGTTCATCTAGTACCAGCACATCACATTTCTTCAATATCAGATTTAACAACAGGATCTTGCACTTCTGCCCTTCGGAAAGATCTGAAATGCTATGGGTCATTTCTTCCGTTGTAAATTTCAGAGCCCCAAGATAGGTCCTTATTCTTCCCGTTTCTTCTCTGGTACCCTCAACTGATAGATAATCAACCGGAGAAATGGAATAGTCCATTACTTCATAGTAATTCTGCGGCATGTAGCCAACAGTCACATTTCCCGTATTCTTCAATTCTTCCAATATTTTCTTAAGCAAGGTTGTCTTTCCTGAACCGTTTCTGCCAATTATGCAGACCTTATCTGAACCCTTTACATATAACTCAATATCATGAGACAGTTTCTTTCCATCAACCTCCAACTCATCCAGATGATAATCCAGAATTACCTTATTAGGATTAATGACAGTCTTATCAAAGAAAATGTTTATGGCTTCTTCAGGTTCAAACTTCTCAGTAAGATTCTCCTTCTTCTCTTCCATCTTTCTGCCCAGGGCTTTTACCGCATGCATCTTTTTCTTTAACAACTGGCCTCCATGGGGGTCCTGTCTGCTTATGGTTGCCTGCTGGTAATCTACTTTCTGATTGATCTGACGGTATTTCTCCATCTGTTTCTGATACTCAGATTTTTCCTTGGCCGCAAGCATGTTGTTACGCTCAATGAAATGTAGTCTTTCTCCAACATATTCCTTATAACCAACATGACTGTAGGTGATTTTAGCTTCCTGTTTTCTTTTCAGCTGTTCCAGATGTAATATGCCGTTACTGCAGTTTTCCAATAAGGCTTCATCATGTGATATGAAAACTATTGGCAAACTGATGCCGTTTATGAATGATTCAAGCCAGATAAGAGTCTCTAAATCAAGGTCATTGGTAGGTTCATCAAGAAACAGTATGTCAGGTTCATGATAAAGAACCTTGGCCATGGCGATCTTTACCTTCTCCCCGCCACTGAAGCTATTGATCGGTCTTTCCTCATCAAGTATTGAAGCATCTAAATTGACTGTCTTAAGGATTGAATATATCTGATTGTAGTTACCATAGTGTTCAACATCTATTTCACTGGTTGGTATATCTTTTACCAGATAATCAAAGACCGGCACATCAAGCCAAATGTCATCGATCTTCTGCGGCAGGTAACCGCACTTTTCATCAGTATTCACTGAACCGGTAAAAGTAACATAGTCACTGACGTCAATGCCACACAAAATCTTCAATAGCGTACTTTTGCCATTGCCCTCTTCCCCGATAAGTGCGATTTTGTCGTTCTGATTCAAGGTAAAACTGAAATCCTTTAAAAGGACCCTGCCCTTTAAAGTCGATATGCACAGATTATTTACCGTAAACACTGGCATCACCTGCCCTTACCTAGATATTACCATAACTGGGCTTGTTAATTGACATAAATCAGGAAACCCTTTAAAATTTTAATCGTCAAGTATGAAGCTGACACTTCTTTTTAAGAAATAAGCCATGAAGGCCAGATACTTTTTCAAGTGCCTTTATGGCTGTTTTTATGAAAGGAGAATTCCATGAACAACACTAGAAAATACGTATTAACGGCTATGTTAGTAGCCATAGGAGTAGTATTGCCACAGGCCTTCCACGCCATTCCAAATGCCGGCAGCATTTTCCTGCCAATGCACATCCCGGTATTACTGTCAGGTTTCGCTGTTGGTCCGGTATTCGGTTTAGTATGCGGCATCTTAACACCTTTATTATCACATCTGATTTTCGCAATGCCACCGGCACCGATCTTACCTAGCATGTTATTTGAATTGGCAGTATATGGCTTAATGAGCGGCCTGTTCACCAAGCTGATCAAGGTAAAGCCTTTAATGGCCAAGATCTATTGCGTGCTCATCTTAAGCATGTTATGCGGACGTATCGGTTATGGCTTATTGAATGCCCTGGTATTAAAGGCCGGTTCATATTCATTACAGGCCTGGCTGGCAGCTGCCTTTACAACAGCCTTACCTGGAATCATCATTCAGCTGATTGTCATTCCAATCTTAGTTACCGCATTAGTAAGGGCAAAGTTGATCAACATTGACTAATCGTCTGATTTCAGACGATTTTTCATTTCCGTAGGGAATTTAGGCGGTAAAAACTATTTGAATTACGTATAATGGTTTGTTATAATGTATTGGCATCAGAAAGGAGCCGTATTATGTTAGATGTACTAATTCTGGTCGACTCAATAGCAATTATTATCCTGACATTGTTACAGTCTGGTAAATCAGCTGGTGTCAGCAGTGCTTTCGCTGGTGGTAACGGAGGATTAAATCTTTTCAGTAACACTAAGGAAAGAGGACCTGAAAAGGTAATCGCCATGGCTACCCTAGTTGCTGGTATCTTATTCTTTATACTAGTAATTATCAAACTAATAGTAGGCTAGAAAAAAGAGACCGCAACGGTCTTTTTTTTAACAAAGGAGCATTATGGAAAAAGTCATTGCTGTAAACAGGAAAGCCAGACACGAATACTTTTTGGAAGAGTTCTATGAAGCAGGCATTGCGCTGACCGGAACTGAAATCAAAAGTGTCCGTAAAGGCCATGTTCAATTCAAAGATGCATATATTGACTTCGTTGGTAACGAAGCTTTTATCCGTGACATGCACATATCTCAATATGACCATGGCAATATCTTCAACCATGATGAAACAAGACTAAGAAAGCTTTTATTACATAAGCATGAGATTCTCAAGCTTAAGAAAGCCTGCCAGATCAAGGGCTACACAGTTGTTCCAACCAGGATGTATTTTGTCAAAGGCCTGGCCAAGATGGAAATAGCCTTAGCCAAGGGCAAGGACTTATATGACAAGCGTAAGACTGAAAAGCAGCGTGACGCACAGCGTGAAATCGAAAAAGCCATAAGGAGGTACTAAAATGGTCGTTATCGAAATGAATAATGGAAAGAAAATGAAGTTCACCTTAGATGCAGAAAATGCCCCTATTACAACAGCCAACTTTACCAAGCTGGTAAATGAGCATTTCTATGACGGTCTGATCTTCCACCGCATCATCAGAAACTTCATGATTCAGGGCGGTGACCCTACCGGGACAGGCATGAGCGGTTCTGAAGAAAACATCAAGGGTGAATTCAGAAGCAACGGAGTCAATAACAATCACAAGCATACCAGAGGCACTATTTCAATGGCCAGAGCCATGGATCCAAACAGTGCCAGCTCTCAGTTCTTCATCTGCCACGTCGACACACCTCATCTGGATGGTGAATATGCTGCATTCGGTCAGATGACAGAGGGATTCGATGTTCTTGATGAATTAGCTTCAGTCAGAACAGATTGGCGTGACAAGCCATTAGAACCGGTCGTAATCAAGGCTATTTACTTTGAAGACTAAAAAAAGCTCAATGAGCTTTTTTTATTTCAACATTGCGCCGGCAAATAAGCCGATGTACATTGTTACGCCGTTTGCCAGTAAGGCATATATCCAGTTTTTAAGTTTCTTATCACTCAACTTACCATGATAGATCAATCCTTCTATCACAAATACGACTATTTCCAATGGGACATACAGTATGATAGCTGTCAACAACCCGCCATATGTTTCTGCGACTGTAAAGAATATGTTAACAATTAGCTGGGTAAAGATATTTGTCTTAACGATCAGGCCTATCTGTTTCCTGTTTCTGTAACCAAACAGTAAGCCAATCAATAACTCAACGATTATGGTGATGATGAGTCTTACCCCTATCATTAATAGACTGCGCAGAACATTATTGTTTTCTTTTACCTCGATGTGCTCATAGCTGTAATTTCCCGAACCGTTTTCATTAATTACCGTTGTACCATTACTGACATCACAGATGTAGTACTGTTCAAACTTTTCCCGCACCATCGGATCAGATTTTATCACAGTATCTGAGGAAGGAATGTAAATCACCAGAATGAATTCCTCAGGAGCATAGTAACCCCAGTGCAGATGATTATCGCTACCATCAAGAGTATACCGATTACCCCAGTAATGATATTCACCTTCACCGCATTCTACAAAAATCTTTTCAGCACGCTGTGCTTCATCGGCTGGTTCACCAGGATATTCAGTAACCTGTGCCCAAGGGCCATACCCTTCTCCCTTGCCTAACAAAGTCGCATAAAAGACTTCGTTAATGCCTTTTATTTCAATGTCGACCGTAGGTTTAGGCCCCATGTCCGCATTAACTACATTAATATAAAAGCTGAAAACAATGACAACAGTCAACAATAGTTTTTTCATTTTATCTGCCTCTTTGTTAACTATATTGTACAAAAAAGCTCTGGAACTATCCAGAGCTTTATGTGTCATAACTTATTAATTAATGCTTTAAGTTATAGAATGCTTCCTTACCAGGATACTGAGCAACGTCGCCTAATTCGTCTTCGATTCTCATTAACTGGTTGTACTTAGCAATACGGTCTGTACGAGACATAGAACCTGTCTTGATCTGACCAGCATTTGTACCAACTACTAAGTCAGCGATTGTTGTATCTTCTGTTTCACCAGATCTGTGAGAAACAACTGCTGTCCAGCTGGCTCTCTTAGCCATTTCGATAGCATCTAATGTTTCTGTGATTGTACCAATCTGGTTAACCTTGATTAATACAGCGTTAGCAGCCTTTAATTCGATACCCTTCTTAATGTATGTGGTATTTGTAACGAACAGGTCATCACCAACTAACTGTGTCTTACCACCGATACGCTGATTCAGCTTTACCCAGCCTTCCCAGTCATTTTCATCTAAGCCGTCTTCTAATGAGATAAGAGGATACTTTTCAGCCCACTTAGCATACATTTCGATCATTTCATCAGATGACTTCTTGCCTTCGCCTGATCTGTGCAGGTCATAAACGAACTTGCCGTCTTCCTTTTCGCAGAATTCTGAAGCAGCTGCATCCATTGCGAAGCAGATGTCTTCACCTAACTTGTAACCAGCCTTTTCAACAGCTTCAACCATTAAAGCTAATGGGCCTTCGTTACCTAATGTTTCTAATGGACCATTTCCACCAGGAACGCATGAAGGAGCATAACCGCCTTCGTCACCAACTGCTGTGTTGTATCCGTATTTCTTTAATACAGTCTTTAAGTTGTGGAATACTTCAGCACCCATTCTTACAGCTTCCTTTAAGCTTGTAGCACCAACAGGCATGATCATGTATTCCTGGCAGTCAGCTGCACTGTCAGCGTGCTTACCACCGTTTAATACGTTCATCATTGGAACTGGTAATGTCTTAGCATTAGCACCACCGAAATACTTGTACAGTGGAATTCCATAGTAGTCAGCTGCAGCTCTAGCACAAGCCATAGATACACCTAAGATAGCGTTAGCACCTAACTTTGACTTGTCAGCTGTGCCGTCCATTTCGATCATAGTCTTATCGATTAATGTCTGATCAGTTACATCAAATCCGATTAATGCTGGAGCAATGATTTCGTTAACATTAGCAACAGCCTTTAATGTTCCTTTTCCTAAGTAACGGCTCTTATCGCCATCTCTTAATTCTAAAGCTTCTCTTTCACCTGTTGAAGCGCCTGATGGTACGATTGCTCTACCGAATGCACCAGATTCAGTTTCAACTTCTACTTCAACTGTTGGATTACCACGTGAGTCAAGCACTTCACGGGCATATACATCAATAATATATGGCATTTTGTTTTGCCCTCCCTTATTTACCGCTTATATAATAACATAAAGCGTTTATTTTTAGTATAGAAAACAAATTTTCCTTCCCTATATTTTTACTTATTTAAGCCCTTTTCCATATCTGTAAATACTGCTTTAAGAAATCAGCTTTTCTTTCCTCTGACTTGTCCTTTGTTCACAAGTATCACTTTTTCATCAAAAACGTATATCTTAGTACATTCTTAAGTAATGAGCAGCCTAAATCATTTGAATGTCTAGCGAAAATGGGTTATGATACATTAGTCTAGGAGGGTTATAAACATGGCCGAAACAACAAAACAGCGTGGTGACAGAAGTGATGGTACATTAGTTCACAGCAGTGATCCAATGCATGTATTCATGCCATACATCATGGGCACACGTACAGAAAACGAAGCATTATTAAACGCAACTTTTGACATGACAAATGTTGTTAAATATCTGGAAAAGAAGAACAGTGAAAACCCACAGTTCAAATATACGATTTTCCATGTCGTCGTAGCTGCCTTAGCTAAGACGATCTACATGAGACCAAAGATGAACATCTTCATCGCCGGTCATAAGCATTACATGAGAAGAGAAATCTCATTCTGCTTTACAGCCAAGAATAAATTCGCTGACAATGCCGGTGAATTCGTAATGTATCTGGTTGCTGAAGACAATGAAACCAAGATCATTGATCAGATTCACGACAAGATCTGTTCTGAAGTATACAAGACCAGAAAAGAAAGTGAAAAGCCAGACGATAAGGGTAATGGCACCGATAAGATGATGAGACTGTTCAATAAGATTCCTAGACCGTTATTACGTCTGGTAATCAGAATTCTGAACTGGATGGTATACCATGACATCATTCCAAAGGCAATCAAGGAAGTTGACCCATACAGAGCAACAGTATTCATTTCCAACCTTGGAAGTATCAAGATGGAAGCCAGCTATCACCATCTGATCAACTGGTCACTTAACTCCATCTTCGTATTAGCCAACAGAATGCATAAGATGCCTTTCTTCAATGATGACGGCACTTATGAAATGAAAGACGGCATGAGCTTTGGCTTCACCATTGACGAAAGAATCGCTGACGGTTTCTATTTTGCCAAGAGCTTGGCCCTGTTCAAGAACATTCTGGCAAACCCTGAATGTCTCGACGAACCTTTATCTGCTTCATTTGACAAGTACGTCAAGGAAGAAGATTGGTTTAACTAAAAAAATAACCAGGATCATTCCTGGTTTTCTTATGCTTATTTATCGAATTTCTTTCCCGGATCGAGTTTACTGACTATGAAGTAACTTAACCAGGCAACAAACAGACCCAAGACAACATCAATGATGTAATGTTGCTTGGTAAATAATGTGGATATGCAGATGAGAATTGTCATTATCAGTGAATAATTTTGGAATCCCTTGGATATTTCTTCCTGATCCTTTACTCCAAAGTAACAACAGGCACTGATCAGACAATGATATGAAGGCATCAGGTTAAAGGCCATCTCACTGCCATCGGCCTGATAGATCATAAACAATAGCTTACTGAAAACATCCTTGTTCTCGCCAACTTTCATCAAGCCTTCCGCTACCCTGTCCATATATGTTGGAACAAAGGCAAAAAACAGGAAGCCAATGAAATAAGCCAGTAACATGTAGACACAGAAATTTATGTAGTTTCTCTTCTTGGTAAGTGAAACTGCCATTGGTCCGCAGATCCAGAATATGAAAGAGTAAACATAGATGACGATGAAAACCGGCACAACAGGAATCAGATCATCTATTACAGCTATCTTACAGGCAAAGGCATGATCAATTGACCCGGTTACCCTGCTAACAAAATCACCGAGTCTGTACATCCCTCTTTGCAAGGCAAAAAAACCGAAACCTGCCAATATGCCCCACCAGGGAATCCTTTTAACTTTTGAAATAAACTCCTTCATTTACAGCTATCCTCTATTCCTAAATATTTAATCTTTTAGTAATCTTTTCTTCTGCCGCAGTCTTCACACTTATAACCTAAGAATACTTTCATAAACTGTCCGCCGCAATACTGACAAAGTTAATGGTTGAACTGCTTTTATACTCAATCATTTCATCCGCATTGTCATACCTGTTTTCTGACTTTTTGGCTTCGGCCCAAGCGTGTTCAACATACTGTAAGATCCGTTCTGAAGCATTCATATTATTTTTTCCTGCCCTTTGTTGTATTTCCTTTTTTATTCTGATTATTTATCTGTCTTGTCTTAAGCCTTTCACTCTTATGAGTCGAGTAGGAAAACTTTCCCAGCTTTTCTCCTAAGGCAAAATATTCACAATGGCTGTAAGCAACAAGCTCAGCCTTATCCAGATCCAATCTGCCGTTTTCATCAAGTATTTCATCATCGATAGAAGTACATACCACTTCAGCAATGAACATGTCATGAGAACCCAGCTCTATTACATCCCTTACCTTGCACTCAAGGCATACCGGACTTTCAGCAATGCTTGGTGCACTTACAACATGTGAATCCATTCTGGTAAGATGTAGGTCGCCAAACAGATTAAACTTATCAATGTTCCTGCCGGATTTGATGCCGACATAATCAGCAGCCTTAACAAGTTTCTTATTGGTAAGGTTCATGACAAATTCACCGGTACGTACGATCATGTCGTGAGAATACCTGCTTTTGCGAATGGAAACAGATACCATAACCGGATCTGAACAGATCGTTCCTGCCCAGGCAGCCGTCATGACATTTTCCTTACCGTCCTCATCTCTGCAGCTGATCATTACGCAGGGAACGGGATTTAAAAGATTAGAAGGTTTCCAATACTGTCTTGCCATATGATATGTCTCCATTATTCTATTATCTAATTTTAGCATTTCTTCACAAAAAAATACAGGACCGGCAAATGCCAGTCCTGTATGTCAGCTTATCTAATTATTTAACTGCTTCGATGATTTCTGTGAATGAATCAACCTTTAAGCTTGCGCCGCCGATCAATGCACCATCGATGTCAGGTTCAGCCATGTACTCCTTAATGTTATTTGGCTTAACACTTCCACCATACTGGATTCTGACCTTTTCAGCAGCTTCTTCGCCAAAGTTCTTTCTTACTTCGTCTCTGACGATTGCGCATGTAGATTCAGCGATTTCCTTTGTAGCGCTCTTACCTGTGCCGATAGCCCAGATTGGTTCATAAGCGATAACCATATCTCCAACCTGTTCAGCTGTTAAACCAGCTAAACCAGCCTTAACCTGGCCTCTTACCCATTCTTCAGTCTTGCCGGCTTCGAATGTTTCCAGAGATTCGCCACAGCACATGATAGGTGTAATGCCGTTAGCTACTAAAGCTAAAACCTTCTTATTAACAGTTTCGTCTGTGTCACCGAACATCTGACGTCTTTCAGAATGTCCAACGATACACCACTTTAAACCGATTTCCTTTAACATTGGGATGCTAACTTCGCCTGTATATGCACCGCTTTCTGCGAAATGGCAGTTTTCAGCAGCAACGATCAGGTTCTTAGCATTCTTAATGCTTGTCTGTAAAGCTAAGAAGCTTGTAGCAACACCGAATGTAGCACCATCATGTACGATTGGATCAATTGCCTGGATGAATTCTTCAGCTTCGGCAATTGTCTTATTCATTTTCCAGTTTCCAACAATAATAGGTTTTCTCATTTTAACGTCTCCTATGCCTCGTCGATTGCATCAACGCCTGGTAAACCGTTGCCTTCTAAGAATTCTAATGAAGCACCGCCACCTGTTGATACATGGCTTACCTTATCAGCGTAGCCTAACTGTTTGATAGCTGCAGCACTATCGCCGCCACCGATGATTGTTGTGCCTTCTGCTTCTGCTAATGCAGCTGCAACAGCGTTAGTACCCTTAGCTAATGTTGGGTTTTCGAATACGCCCATTGGTCCGTTCCAGACAACAGTCTTAGCTGCCTTAACTTCGTTAGCGAATAATTCAGCTGTAGCTGGTCCGATATCCAAACCCTGCATGTCTGCTGGGATCTTGTCTACGTCAACAACACATGTTTCGATAGGTCCATCGATTGGATCAGGGAAATTAGCTGCGACAACTGTGTCGATAGGCAGTAATAATTTCTTGCCTAACTTTTCAGCCTTTTCCATCATTTCCTTACAGTAATCAACCTTTTCCAGGTCAACTAATGACTGGCCAACTTCTAAGCCCTTAGCCTTTAAGAATGTATAAGCCATGCCGCCACCGATGATTAATGTGTCGCACTTTTCAAGTAAGTTGTCGATAACCTTTAACTTATCAGCTACCTTGGCACCGCCTAAGATAGCAACGAATGGTCTTACTGGTTTTTCAACAGCGTCACCTAAGAACTTCAGTTCCTTTTCAATTAAGAAACCTACAGCGCTTGGTAAGTGTTCTGTAACGCCTACTGTTGAAGCATGAGCTCTGTGTACTGAACCGAAGGCATCAGATACATATAAGTCAGCTAATGAAGCCCAGTATGCTGCTAATTCTGGATCGTTCTTGCTTTCGCCCTTTTCATAACGGGTATTCTGCATTAATACAACGTTGCCTTCTTCAAGGTTGTTAACTGCTTCTTCGAGTTCTGGGCCTCTTGTAGCATCAACGAAAGTAACCTTTGCATTTGGCAGGTATTCCTGTAATCTTGCTGCTACAGGAGCCATGTTGTTCTTCTTCTTATCAGCTGCTGTCTTTTCAGGATCCTTGTGGTCTACTTTTCCTAAGTGAGAGAACAGGATGACCTTAGCACCGTTTTCTAATAAATACTTGATTGTTGGTAATGCTGCAACGATTCTGTTATCGTCTGTGATAACATCTCCCTTATGTGGTACGTTGAAGTCAACTCTTACCAGGACCTTCTTGCCCTTAACGTCTAAATCTCTAACCGTTTTCTTTGCCATAAATCTCCTCCTATGTGCGTCTAAATTATACCACTTTTACAGGCCCATTAACATTAAAAACCTATAAAGTTTGACCATATTGTTTCAGGTAAACCGACAGCACCATGATGTCGGCCGGATTTACCCCTGAGATACGTGAAGCCTGACCAATTGTCAGCGGTCTTACCTGCTGAAGTTTCTGCTTTGCTTCCAGTGAAAGATGTTCCATTGCTGAATAGTCAATGTCAGATGGTATTAATACCTTTTCCATTTTGACCATGTTGCTTGCTTCTCTTTTAGCCTTGGCAATATAGCCTTCATATTTTACTTCGATGTCCAGCTGCTTACAGATCTCTTCATCAAGTCCCATGTCCATGAATTCATTAAGCTTGAGCATGCTGACGGAAGGTCTCTTTAATAATTCAGCTACTGAACCGTGTCCTTCATCTTCATAGCCTAAGCTTCTAAGATATTCAGTTAATTCATTGCTGGTTCTGACCTTGGTTTCACTTACCAGCTGGTGAGCCTTTTCCAGTTCACTCATCTTGTCCAGATACTTCTTATATCTTTCATCACTGATAAGGCCATAGTAGTGACCGTATTCGGTCATTCTCTGATCGGCATTATCATGTCTCATCAATAATCTGTATTCGCTTCTTGAAGTTAATAACCGGTATGGCTCCTTGGTTCCCTTGGTTACCAGATCATCGATCATAACCCCAATGTATGCCTCATCTCTTCTTAAAATCAGAGGCTTCTTGCCTAATAACTTGGCCCCGGCATTAATGCCTGCCATTATGCCCTGACCGGCTGCTTCTTCATAACCGCTGGTACCGTTTATCTGACCGGCAGTAAACAAGCCGTCAATCTCCTTTAATTCCAGCGTTGGCTTTAGCTGTAACGGGTCAATGGCGTCATATTCGATCGCATATGCGTATTTGTCAATTACACAGTTCTTAAAGCCCGGTAATGAACGTAACATTCTCTCCTGTACATCATATGGCATTGATGTCGAAAAGCCCTGTACATACGTCGTATCCATGCTTAGGCTTTCCGGCTCCAAAAACAGCTGATGTCTTTCCTTATCAGCGAATCTTACCAGCTTGTCCTCAATGCTTGGGCAGTATCTTGGTCCAACGCCCTTTACTACCCCGGAATACATGCTGGATTTATTCAGGTTAGCCCTGATGATCTCATGAGTTTCAGGAGTTGTATATATCAAGTAACAAGGCACCTGTTTCTCAATCGGTAAGATGTCGGTAGTTTCATAACTGAAGCATACCTTTTCATCTGTGCCTGGTTCATATTGCGCCTGTGAAAAATCAATTGAATCTGTCTTTATTCTGGCCGGTGTACCGGTCTTTAATCTGAAGGTTCTGATACCCAGCTTTCTTAATGATGCACTTAAGTTCTTGGTAGTCTTCTGTTTGTCCGGGCCTGATTCAGTAACATTACTTGAAACCATGACTAATGAAGCCATGTAGGTACCGGTGGTTAATATCAGGGCCTTGCACTCCAAAATACTGTCATCAGACAGTCTTATGCCCTTTACCTTGTTGTTTTCTACCAGGACTTCTTCAACCATGCATTCCAATACTTCCAGGTTTTCCTGCTGCTGGAGAGTTTCCTGCATTTTCTTCTTGTAGGCAATCTTATCAGACTGAACTCTCAAGCTTCGTACACCAGGTCCCTTGGTCGTATTGAGCATCTTGAACTGTAAGGCTGTGGCATCGGCATTCTTGCCCATCTGGCCGCCTAAGGCATCTATTTCCCTTACTACGATTCCCTTTGCCGGTCCCCCAACTGATGGATTACAAGGCATTGAAGCTATCCAATTCTTATCAAGAGAACACAAAACCGTCTTTAGCCCCATTCTTGCGGTAACTAAAGCTGCTTCACATCCTGCATGTCCTCCACCAACTACAATTACATCAAACATATCAAAAACCTCGACTGTATTTTAGCACAATTGTCACTCAATAATACAAAAAAGAGCGGTTAATTACCCAATGTCATTAAGTTAAGTTAGATTAACTAGGGAGAGTCAAGTGAAACACTTGGCCTTCTTTTTTTCTGCAGAAAA
>JAFUCG010000135.1 GCA_017459795.1 Erysipelotrichaceae bacterium
AAAAATCAGTACTTCCTGATTCTTTTTATCGTGCTTGTTTCTTCATATAAAGAGAAATCCACATCTTTTTCTGCTTTTCTGTGAATTTCTCTTTTCTTAACTTAATGACATTGGTACCTTGGTACTGCTTTTCTTATTTGTGAATGACGGTCCCCGTCTTTCCTTGTAAGGCCTTTTTAGCTTTCTGTAAGGAAGTGATCAAAGCCTTTCCTTCACTGTTTTTAACAAATTCAAGACAGGATTCAACTTTAGGAAGCATGCTGCCTTTGGCAAACTGACCTTCCCTAAGATACTGTTCAGCTTCACTGACATTCATTTCATCAAGATCTTTCTGATCTGGTTTTCTGTAGTTTACGGAAACCTTATCTACGGTTGTAAGAATTACTAACAAGTCAGCCTTCAGATCCAGAGCAAGTTTGGCGCAGACCCTGTCCTTGTCAATGACGGCATCTACGCCCTGGTAACTGTCGCCTTTCTTGATTACCGGTATGCCACCACCGCCAACGGTGATGACAACACACCCTTCGGAAACCAGCTTTTCAACTGTTTCCAGTTCAATTATCTTTACCGGAAGCGGTGAAGCAACGACACGTCGATATCCCTTGCCTGCTTCTTCAGCAAAAACAAAATCTGTTTCTTTCGCTATTCTTTCCGCTTCAGTTTTATCATAGTAGGAACCGATAGGTTTGGTTGGGGTCTGGAAAGCCGAATCATTTCTCTTAACTTCTACCTGAGTAATTACGGTAACAACCGGCTTTTTGAGGTCTCTTTTCCTTAATTCACACTCAATAGACTGCTGTAAGTGATATCCAATGTAGCCCTGTGTCATGGCTACGCATTCCGGAAACGGCATTTCAGGAGTATTGTCGGTATATTTCTTGGCAGCTTCAAAAGCCAGATTTACCATGCCTACCTGAGGCCCATTGCCATGTCCCACTACTACCTCATAACCTTCTTCAATGAGGTCAACGATCGTAGAAGCGGTCTTCTTTACTAACTGCAGCTGTTGAGTTGGATCATTGCCTAAGGCGTTCCCGCCCAAGGCTACTACCATTCTCTTATTCATATGCGTTCATGCCTTCAAAATGAAGGCAAAACTCTCCGTATTAACCTAACTTACAGAATTCCACAGCGATTCTGCTGGCAACTCTGGCATTGTTATAAGCTAACTGAAGGTTACTTGCGAATGATACGCCATCAGTCATGTCCTTAATTGTAGCTAATAAGAACGGTGTGATGTTCTTACCTCTGATGCCCTTTTCATCAGCTAAGGCAATGGCCTTATTGATGACAGCTTCCATTTCATTGTAATCGAGAGCATATTCATCAGGAATTGGGTTACCGATTACCAAGCCGCCCTTTAAGCCTAAGTCCCACTTGGTCTTCATGATATTGGCAACTTCTTCTTCGCTCTGGCAATTGTAGTCAAGCTTGAAGCCGCTGCTCTTGCAATAGAATGCCGGGAATTCATCAGTTTTGAAACCTAATACTGGTACACCGAATGTTTCCAGATATTCAAGAGTTCTGCCGATGTCCAAAATCTGCTTTGCACCTGCTGTTACAACAGCGACAGGTGTATTGGCAAATTCCTGTAAGTCAGCTGAAATGTCCATTGTGTTTTCACCATTTCTGTGAACGCCGCCGATACCGCCGGTTGCGAAGATCTTAACGCCTGCCAATGAAGCAATCAACATTGTAGTAGCAACAGTAGTTGCACCGGTCTGACCGGTTACCAAGTATGTAGCTACATCTCTTCTAGAAACCTTGCCAACGCCATCGCCCTTGCACATGATGTCAAGTTCTTCAGGTGTCAGACCAACTTTTAACTTACCGCCGATGATGGCTGTAGTAGCTGGGATTGCGCCTTCACCACGAACGATTTCCTCGACCTTGTGAGCGAATTCAACGTTTTCAGGGAATGGCATGCCATGTGATAAAATCGTGCTCTCAAGAGCTACAACTGGCTTACCTTCAGCGACTGCCTGCTTGATCTCAGGTGTTACTGATAAATACTTGTCCAAATTCATTTTCTTTTCTCCTCTAAAATCTTTTCAATAAGTCCAATGCTTATGTTCTTATTAATTGTGTCAGGTGACATGATTGCGGCTATTCCTGCTGCTGAAGCATAGTCCAGGGTCTTCTGCCTGGCAAAGTCATGCATGTAGCCATATATGATCGTAGCCATGAAGGCATCTCCTGCACCTGTCGCATTGACCACTTCTTCTAATGGCTCTAATGATGACCATAACAATTGGCCATGTTTATCCATGTACATGCAGCCATCCTTGCCTAATGAAACGTAGATCTCATCAAGTCCCTGATCAATGACCTTCTTAGCGGCCTGTATCAGAGATTCCTTATCCGTGATCTTCATGGAACTGAGTAATTCACATTCAAGCACATTAGGCTTGGCAGCGAAGAACTTTCCAATCTTGTTCTTGATGCAGCCGGCATAGGATATGGAAACCGGATCAACGAATACCGGTATTTCCCTGCCATAATTATCCAGAACGTGATCCATTACTTCCAGTGGGATTGAAGGATCGCAGACGATCAGAGAACAGTTTCTTAACAGTTCATCGTTTTTCTCAAGATAATCAATGGAAAAATCTTCCATGATGCTCATGTCACTCAGCGCCACCGCCATGTCTCCATCATTGTCAAGAATGGACATGTACGTTGACGATGAATGATTATCATAGCTCATAACGTGAGATACGTCAATCCCAGCCAGGGCACTCTCCGATAAGATCTTCTGACCGTAGATGTCACTTCCAACCACGGTAAGAAGACAGGCCTTGCCTCCTAAGCGGGCATAGTTTTCCAGAATGTTTCTGGTAACCCCGCCACAGGAAACATGCATCCTGCCTGGATTTGAATCTCTCATGTTAAGCGGGTTAATGCTGCGGCCGTGAATATCTACGTTTGCCGCACCAATACCTACTATGTATTTTTCCTGATTCATCATTTCACCTACCTATTTATTTTAACACATTTAAGGCCCTGTTTAGTCAGTGTATTGGTTAATATCAGGCATAAGGATTGAATTATTTCTGTAAAATGTTAGATTATTAGAGTCACTAAACATTTCAGGGGGTTTTCATGTCAGAAAGAATTTGGGAAATATTAAAAAATGCCTTCTTTAGAATACTCATACCGGGCATTAAGGTTACTATCCCGTTGGCAGTACTTTCCTTTGCCTTTGCCTTTATCATTGCCCTGGCTGTTGCACTTGTGCAGTTTGCCAATGTCAAGGGTCTGAAGCAGCTGTCACGTTTCTATGTCTGGATCATCAGAGGTACACCGGTACTTGTTCAGTTATATATTGTCTTCTTTGGCTTACCAAAGGTAGGCATTACCTTAACAGCCTTCCCGGCCGCCGTAATTGTATTCTCCATTAATGAAGGAGCATACATGTCAGAAAGCTTACGTGCCTCATTGGAATCTGTACCTCATGGTCAGATCGAAGCCGGCTACTGTGTCGGTATGTCCTATTTGCAGATAATGCGCAGAATCGTCTTACCGCAGGCTTTACGTATCGCCTTCCCTTCACTGGGAAATGCGCTGATCTCATTAGTTAAGGAAACTTCCATGGCCGCTACAATTACCGTAGTGGAAATGTTCAGAGCTGCCCAGCAGGTCAACTCTATATACATTGAACCTTTATGGCTTTACACCGAAGCCGCCTTCATGTATCTCATGTTCTGTACCGTATTAACCTGGTTACAGAGATGGGGCGAAAAGAAGTTAAGCTCATATGGAGGTGTTAAGTAATGTTGCTGAGAGTCAATAACATTCACAAGTCATTCGATGGCCACGAAGTTCTCAAGGGCATATCCCTGGAAGTCAATAAGGGCGATGTAATTGCCATCTTAGGCCCTAGCGGCTCAGGCAAGACGACCTTATTAAGATGCATCAACTTTCTGGAAAGAGCTGATGATGGCGAACTGATATTTGATGATGTCAAACATCAGCTGAACAAGATCTCTCACCGTGAGATAAGTGCCATCCGCAAGAAGACAGCCTTCGTATTCCAGAATTACAACCTGTTCCTCAACAAGACCGTCTTAGACAATGTTACTGAGGGTTTGATCATTGCCAGAAAGATGGATAAGAAACTGGCTAAGGAAAAAGCCATCAAAGCCCTGGAAAAAGTAGGCATGGCTGACAGATTGGACAGCTACCCTATTCAGTTATCCGGAGGCCAGCAGCAGCGAGTAGCCATTGCCAGAGCTTTAGCCACAGATCCTGAGATCATTTATTTTGATGAACCGACAAGTGCACTTGATCCTGAACTCATAGGTGAAGTGCTCAATGTCATGAAGGATCTGGCAAATGATGGCATGACAATGCTGGTTGTTACCCATGAAATGAATTTTGCCCGTAATGTTTCCAACAAGGTCATATTTATGGACAACGGTCAGGTAATAGAGGAAAATACATCTAAAGGATTCTTTGAAAACCCACAGGAAGAAAGAGCGAAAGCATTTGTTCAGGGTATCATAGAACAAAGAGCCATCAAGAAAGAGGGAGAAAAATAATGAAGAAAATTATAAGTTTACTGGTTTCTTTAATGATTCTGGTTTCTGTATTCGGCTGTTCAAAACCTGCCGACACAACTGAAAAGGACTTATTAGGCCGTATTCAGGAAAGAGGAACACTCATCATCGCCACTGAAGGTGACTGGGCTCCTTGGACATACCACAATGAAGCTGGCGAATTAGTTGGATTCGATGTTGAATTAGGTAAGCTCATCGCTGCAGAATTAGGCGTTGAAGCACAGTTTGAAGAAACCTTATGGGATTCAATTCTGGCCGGCGTTGATTCAGGCAGATTCGATCTCGCCTGCAATGGTGTAGGTTATACCGATGACAGAGCTGAGAAGTATGCCTTCTCTGATCCATACATCTATACCCACATGGTTCTGATCGTCAAAAGCGACAACACGGAAATCACCAAGTTTGAAGACTTAAAAGGCAAGACAACAGCCAATACCATTTCAAGCACCTATGCTCAGGTTGCTCAGAGTTATGGCGCAACTGTTACCCCTGTTGATTCATTAACTGAAACAATCGAATTACTGTTATCAAACAGAATCGATGCAACCATCAACTCACAGGATTCATTCAATACTTACATGGATGCTCATCCAGATGCTGAAATCAAGATTGTTGCCTTCTCTGAAGGTGAAAGAGTTGTCATTCCTATGAGAAAGGACAATGATTCAGCTACATTGGTTACAGCTGTCAACAAAGCTTTACAGACATTAAGAGACAATGGCAAGTTAGCTGAACTATCAGTCAAGTACTTCAAGACAGACAACACACAGCCTAACTAGGAAGCATTATAAAAGGAACTGCGTGCAGTTCCTTTTATTGTGGTTTATCTCTTTGTTGAGCCCTTTTCCTTGAATACGTAATTCAAGCGGAATTCTCTGTCCTGAATTTCATCGCCATTAAGCATCTTGGTTAAAATTCTCATGGCAAGTGAACCTAAGTCATAGGCAGGAACATCGAATGATGAAATCTGCGGACGTACCATGTCAGTGTAGCGTGAGCCCTTGACACAGACAACTTCCGTTTCCTCAGGGATGTTGATGCCGTTTTCAGTACAGGTATTCAGAACCGCGATGGCCTGGGAATCACGGTATGTGATGACCATCTTATGCCTGTTCTTCTTAAAGTATTTTGTCAGGAAATCATATGAAGAATGTGCATAATCCGGAATTGGGATGAATCCTTCAAACTTCTTTCCCTTCTCTTCAAACGCCTGTTGTACCCCAGCCAGGATCTGCTTTACATTGATAGGATTCTTATTGTCATCGATAACAACGATGTCATCAACGCCCTTCTGCAGATATCTCATGGTCAGTTCATAAACAGCCTGCTGGTAATCAACATATACGCAGCATGACTGCTTGTTTGATGCTCTGACATCAAGATATACCATAGGTATTTCAAAGCTGTTAAGTATTTCCAGTTCTTCCGGTGTGAAGAAATCGTTATACAGAATGATGCCGTCGGCATGACTCTTGATGACATTGTCAACGATCTCATTCATTTCGTTTACACCAGAGCTTGTCGTATGAAGTATGATGTTGTATTTATAGATTTTGGCCACATCTAACAGTCCGTTAAAAACCTTGCCGATGTATGTAAAACTACTGTCCGGAATAATCAATGCGATATTTGTAGACTTCTTCAGAGCCAGTCCCTGGGCAACCGCATTAGGCTTGTAACCTAACTTGATGATTGCTTCCTGGACCTTACGCTTGGTATCTTCCTTAACAACATCAGAATCATTAATTACTCTTGAAACTGTAGCTAAAGATACTCCCGCTTCACGGGCGACACTGTAGATCGTTACTCGCTTTTTGCTATCCTTAGCTATTGTTTTCATGTGTTATTCCTCTTCGTCTTTTCCGCCAAATAAATCTTTAACGCCGCTCATTACCTTGCTGGCAATGTCTGTTAAGCTGTCCTTAGCATTTCTGACAGTTTCTCTGACCTTTTCATCGTGGATGAATTCCTGGTACTTGTCAGCGACATATTCCTGAGCTTCCTTGCCCTTTTCCACAACCTTGTCTACAACCTTCTTAACTTCTGGGTTTTCTGTAGCCTTATTGTAGATGTCTTCGCCAGCTTCCAATACCTTGTCAACTGTGTCATCAACCTTTTCTGCTGCTTCGTCAACTGTTTCCTGAACCTTCTCAGCGTTGAACTGAGCATATAATTCCTTTGCCTTGCCTACAACCTTTTCATAAGCATTGTTGATGCCGGCCTTTGCCTTTTCAACTGTTTCCTGAGCTGCAGGATCTTCATTGAACTTTGTGGTAGCCTTACCGACGATTTCATTGAACTGCTTGCCAGCTTCTTCAATTCTGTCGCCTAATGTAACGCCATCCTTGTCAAGGTCAAAGTTTACTACTGTTTCCTTTAATGAATTCAAAGCGCCCTTTACCTGATCAACTAAGCTCTTAACTTCTTCCTGTACTTCTTCAGAAGAATCAGCAACGCTTGCTTCTACATCATTTAATTCCTGTTCGACTTCTTTTTCGAGTTCTTCGAAATTCTTATTTTCATCCATATTATTCAGCTTCCTTTCTTGTATCTTCTGCAGGTTTTTCAGCACTGATGGTCTGTGGAGCTTCGGCAGTTACCTTTGCCTTGTCCTTATCTCTCTTTTCCAATGCATCAAGAACCCACTGTTTTACCTGGTTATACTGTTTTGTCCACTTGTCGGCGCTGTTCTTGACAACTCTTGAAGTTGTAGCACGAACGGCTTCGACACTCATGGCCATGTTATTGACAGCCTTTACAGTGGTATCAAATTCCTTTAAGTAACCGTTTGCGGTTGTTACTGCATCATTGACGCCATCGACGATAGGATTTGCCTTTGTAACGGTAACGTTAACACCCTTAACGACCTTGATGACGTTGATCATGACGACTATCAGTACTATTAAAGCGATGACTGCCAGGATCGGTAAAAGATAACTGAAAACCTGGCTAATACTTGCTAAACTTTCCATATATAATTCTCCTTTATTTCATCATACTACAAAAATGTAAGTGTTTTCAAACTTTTTCATTTATCTGCAAATTTTTCAACTTTTCCTTAAATGGATAGATGTCCTTTGAGCTCATGAACACATAGACGGCTGGCGCAAATGATGCCAGTATCCTGGCATCTTCATCAGTTTCATGGAACACGTAACTGCCAGGAATGTAATTTGCCAGATAAGTAATGTCGATGTCTGCCCCATTGTCATAGTCGTCAATGCTGGTAAACTCACATACACCTACTTCATCAGCTATCATCAGGGCATCAGCGAACTGCTGAACGAAATGATATACTCTGCCGGTTCTGTGCGGTTTGAAAACTGCTACGATCTTTCTGTCCGGATATCTCTTGCGGGCAGCTTCCAAGGTGATCTTTACTTCCGTAGGATGATGGGCGTAGTCATCAATGTAGATGTTTTCGCCGCTTTCCTCTATTTTAAAGCGTCTTTTTACACCTTTGAAGCTACTTAACCCTGCTTCAATTTCTTCCGCCTCAAGGCCCTTTAAAAGCCCTACGCTGATTACTGCCAGGGAGTTAAGTAACAGGTGATGGCCGACAAAAGGCAATTCATAATGGCCGGCAGGCTGCTTGTTGAACAATAGATCAAATGACATCATTCTGTCTGTTTCAACAATGTTTATGGCCTGAATGTCATCATTGTCCTTTTCGCCATAGTAGTATATAGGAACATCAGCTTCAAGTTCTCTGGTATAAGGGTCTTCGCCCCAGGCAATGACTGCCTTGTTTACCTGCTTGACATAATTCTTATAAGCGTTGATATATTCCTCATTTGTTTTGAAGAAATCTACATGGTCCCAATCCATGTTGGTAATGATTGCGTAATCAGGGTGATAAGCCAGGAAGTGATTTCTGAATTCATCAGCTTCCAGAATGAAGTCTGTAGCTTCCGGGTCCAGATAACCTGTTCCATCCCCGATCAGATAACCGATCTTGTGGCCGTATGATAACATGGCGACACACATGCCGGTTGTGGTGGTCTTGCCATGAGAGCCGGAAACACCGATGCTGTGATAGTCATTTAAGAGCTTGCCTAGGAACTCATGATATCTATAGCACTTTACGGTTGGATTGCTTCTGGCAGCTGCTACTTCCGGGAACTCCTCATTAAAGGCATTGCCGATGATTACGGTCATGCCATCTTTGATATTTTCCGGACCAAATTCAGCGATTGGAATGTTTCGGTCAACTAATGGCTGTTCAGTAAAGAAATGCTTGGACAGGTCACTGCCGTTAACTTCCTTGCCTGAATCATGAATGATACAGGCCAAAGCAGCCATTCCCGTACCCTTAATACCTATGAAATGATACATTACTGCTTATCCTCCAGATCAAACAGGCTCATGTTTTCATAATACTGATCATCATTCAGCTTTTCTCTCTTGTTTTCCTTGATGCCAAATGGTGAAACGATCAGATCAGGTCTTTCAAATGAGAATTCAGGCTTCTTTTCTTCCTGCTTTGCTTCTTCAGTAACCTTCTTTGTTTGCGGTACGATAACCGGGATCTCTACTTTCTTTTCAACCTTTGGTTCAACTGGTTTTTCAACCTTAGGTTCAGCCTTTGCGACAGGCTTTTCTTCCTTCTTGGTTTCAATGAAGTCTTCTATTGAGAGCTTGGCAATGTCATCGGAAATGTCATCATGAGGAATACTGTCACTGGCATCCTTGTCGCCATATAATGGTGAGAATACAGTGCCAAGAACAGACTTGTTAGATGACTGAATGTCGGCGAGATCCGGGATCTTTTCCGGCTCTGGCTTCTTGTGTCTGCCTCTGCCCTTTTCTTCTTTCTTTTCCTGAACACCGAACATAGGAGAAATGACGGTTGAAGTATGATAGTCCAGCTCTTTTCTTCTTTCTTCTTCGCTCATTGGCTTAACAGGTTCTTCAACAACCTGTGGCTGCTTAACAACCGGTTTTTCAGCTGGCTTAGCTGCTTCTTCTTCAATTACAGGTTCTTCTTCTGTTTCTGTCTTTGGTAAGGTTATGAATGAAGGTGTCTTTCTTTCTTCCTTGATTACTTCAACGACTTCAGGTTCCTTCTTAACCTCTTCCTTCTTTACGACCGGCTTTTCAACAGGTTTTGGCTGTGGCTTTCTGACAGGTGCTACAACTACTTCCTCTTCCTGTCCTTCCTTTTCAGGTTCATCTGGCTCATCGTAAAGTAACTTATCAAAAAAATCCTTAATCTTCTTCATGTTATTCTCCTATCTATTTTCATTATTGCCGCCATCTTCAGGATCGACAAAATCACTATTTTCATTGTTATAATCCGGATTATCGATGATTTCCGCCGGATCCTGCTCATCCTTATGGGAATTATCAATGATCACAAATGACGGGTCTTCCTTCCAGTCATCGATGTAATCCGCAACATATCCGCTTTCCGGCAGGATTTCCTTAAACAGGGAAATGATGCTGGTCTTCTTTTCAGTGTTACTTACATTTGAGTAAACGCTGACGATCTTCTCATCATCAATTGAACAGCTTCTCAAGATCTTGATCATTTCATAGAGCATGTCCTTGGTCTGAACCTTGTAACAGGTTGAGGCAAACAGGAAGTAGTTATCCTGCATCAGGATGTAGTCCATGTTCTCATCAATTGACTTGACATAGATGCGGTACATTACGCCCTTCTTGTCACTGTTATTGAAAATGCCGTGAGTAACGAATTCAGTTTGCGAGAAGATGTCAATGTTTCTCAACTGGTGACTCATCGAATCATCCCCGCCGTCATAGTACTCATCCGCAATTATGGAAGCTATGTCAATGTTCAGAATTGCCTTATTGCCATAGATGTTAAACAGGTTACTGGTAGCGTCGCGCTCTTCCCTGCCAACTCCTCTTGGCAGGTAGTAACTGTAGTATTCCTTGACCGCATTGTTATAGGAAGCGGTAGGAATCTGAACGATGGCTGCTTCTCCGATAATCGCCTTTAATTCATCATCGGTATAGGCTTCTGTCTGCTGTTGGGAATGGCATCCTGACAGTAACATCAGAAGGATCATCAACAGTATCAGTGTCTTTTTCAATTTTCTTCCTCCTTGGTTAACTGCCATACGGCTCGATATATCGGCTGACCTAATGCCATGAAATTACTCTCGTATTCAGTTATGACATCCTCAGGATGCTCATCACGTCTGTAATCAACGCTAACTTCTCTCAAGTACCAGTCACTGTTGGAGAAAGATACCAGGCTGTATTCAAACAGCTTCATGTTATCGGTCTTCATGACTATCTTACCGTCAGGCTTTAAGATCCTCTTATAGGAATCCAAAAATGAACGGTAGGTAAGTCTTCTTTTGGTATGGCCCTTCTTTGGCCAAGGGTCAGAGAAGTTCAGGTGTATTACATCTATTTCATTCTCATTAAACCAGGTTTCAATCTTTGAAGCATCATCAACGATCAGCTTCATGTTATCGCTGGTATTTTCCAGACATTTCTTCAGGGAAATGGCGGCACAGTCAGTATTCTTTTCTATCGCTATAAAAGCTGCTTCAGGATAAAGGTGTGCCATGTTGATCCAATAGTCACCTTTCCCAGAGCCTATTT